>CAZZPH010000224.1:0-5026 GCA_964655725.1 uncultured Hyphomicrobium sp. | reverse complement strand
GATCCTATGGCCGTGCCTTGATATGGTCAGGCCAGTGCGTGCGCGTCACAGTGCGGGCACGACCGGGCTTTGATGGTCACGCCGCCCGGCGGACAGGGCTCGTGCAGAGCGTCTGCGCGATGGCATCCACAGCCCGGCTCCAGTCGAGGCCATCAGTTGCCTCGGTGCTGAGACCAAAGGCGCTGAGGGCATCGCGGGGGGAGCCGCCATCGCGGAAAAAGCGCGCGCAGGTCTGCCGGGCGACGGCCTGGGCCTGCTGCCACTGGACGGGATTGACATGGTCGGGGATCATGAGATCGCTCCTTGATTGGGTTACGCGAGTGCAGTCCGCCGTCACGTGTCCTTGAAGGGTGGCAGGCACATCGAGTGCGTATTGGCACGACTACGCAGCACTGTGTGATGACGTGCCTGGCGGGATACTCTCCCACACCCGGCGTGCCTGCCGACTACCACGGAGCGCGAAAGATGCTCCGCTGAATTCTCAGGACCCGGCATCGCTCGCCAGGACGTCGTCGAATATGACGGCCGGCGCCGGTGCGGCGGGGAAAACGCGCGCTACATCCGCTACTTCACTGACGTTGACTTGACTGATGATGGCGTCGATCAGGTCGGAAAGGGGACGCCACGCACCAACGGACTGAACCTGCATCTGACACCCACTGAAACTTGAAAATCTTCGACGCTACGAGACGCAACGCAGACGCAAACTTACATGACGAACCGGCCGGGATACTTCGGTTGAGGTGCAACGCAGATCACCCGTCCCGTCGTTACGCCCGCGGCTGGCGGGAGGCTCGTAGTGTGCAGTCTGGCCAGACGCGATAACTTTTCACGCCAGACCGCACACCTCGATTTCTGGAGCACGCCGCAAAGCACGCTCTTGGGAGAGGTCGACGCAGACGCAACGGACGCAACAGGAACGCTACCAACGCTACGCTTTACAAAACCGAGGGGCGGAACGGGCAAGCTCGCGACTGGTGAAACGTTCGACGGAACGCTGGCAGGACGCTTACGAAACTGACGCCACAAAACCTGCCTTGGAGTTTGAACCTGCGGCGTGACAACGTACTTCGACACGCAACGCTTCCTTCTCACCATTCGAGCCACCGGAACCGAACGCGAACAAAGTCTTCAGTTCCGTTTGTGTTCCGCGCTTGGTGTGAATTAACTGCCACACTCAGGCACAAAAATGGCGGAGCATCGGCCCTTTCAGGGAATTTCGCTTGCAATCTGTTCAGGTTCTATTCTCGCCCGCGGGATAGCCCGAGGGGCTTCATGCGGGCGTGGGGATAACGCTTCTAGTCTCTGAAATTGCTTGGAAAACTACTCGCGCGCCGTGATCGCAAACGCAGCTTGCAGGCTCAGCGTGGACAAAAGGAGCGAAACCACGGCGTTCCAACCGGCAAAAGACAGCCCGAACAGACGCCATTCGGCCTCGTCGCAGCGAATCGCGCGCGTTTCGGCCAGTCCCCGCAAGAGATCCTCGGCCGACGTTGGTAAAACCTGCTGGGCATCGCAGGTCTCAGGGCCAGGCCAGAAGCCCCATTCCACTCCGGAGTGGAAGACGCCCAGGCCCGTGTTGGCAAGGAAGGCCAGTGAAACGGCCAGAAACACCAGCGCAGCAACGCGCGGGCGTTCGGCCGCCAGCGCCATGGCGATAAACAGCAGTGGGATTGCCGCATAGTAGGCATAGCGCTGCTGCAGGCACAGTGGGCAGGGTAGATACCCGCCCAGGTGCTCAAACCCCAGTGCGGTCAGAATGACGCCCAAAGCGATCATGAGTGCCAGGCCGCCAAGACGGTAGGCATCGGAATTGGCTTCGGCCTTGGTCGTCTCGAACATCGCGGTGACCCGGAATTCTCGATTGCTAGACCAGATACTTGATGGCGACGAAACCGCCAACGAGAAGCACGAAGAAAACGACCGTCAGCAATCCGAAGTGTCGCTCGATCAGTGTCCGGATCGGGGGCCCGAAGTAGTAGAGCAAGCCCGCGACGGCAAAGAACCGCAAGCCCCGCGCCACAATGCTGGCGAGAATGAAAACGACCGGGCTCAGTGCGGTAGCGCCACTGGCGATGGTGATGACCTTATAGGGAAACGGTGTTAGCCCGGCGAAAAACACGATCCAGGCCCCGTACTCGTTATACTGGCCTGCAAAATGCTCGAACTTGTCCAGGTAGCCGTAGAGGCCGAGCAAGGGCTTGCCGGCGAGATCGAACAGATAATAGCCGATCAGATACCCCGCGATGCCGCCGAGCACCGACCCAACAGTCGCCAGCGTCGCAAACCACCAGGCTTTCGCCCGATCGGCAAGGCACATGGGAATCAGCATGACGTCGGGCGGAATTGGAAAAATCGAGCTTTCGATGAATGACACGCCGAATAGGGCGTGCGGCGCACGATCGCTCGCAGCCTTCTGCATGATCCAGTCGTAGAGGCGTCTCATCATCGCCGGCGTGCATAGAGGGCGAAACGGTTTGTGTCCACCGGACTCATTGCCCGATCTGCTCTTTGCTGTCCTGGCACACCACGAGAGCGGCCGACAGCCGCCTGACGAGAGCATCCAAAACGAACATTCCGTCGCGGGTCGCCCGGATCCTGCCGTGCCGTGGTTCCGTGATCGGGGTAGGGGCGGGCGCAAGACCTGGCCCAAGGCACCCGCGAATGTGGTCGCCGTCGTCCTCATGATGGAAAGGCGTTTCACCGCGGACGTGGTCGATGAGCCCCCAATTTTGAAGATCCACAATGGTTTCGTCTGCGGGACGTACGCCCAGGCGTTCTGTCATGGCGTCCAGGTCGAGCCCGTCTGCCAGCCTCAGGCCCATCAGCAGCATCTCGTCGGCCTGTTCGCTCAGCGTGAGGTCGTCGATGGTGACAAAGCCATGACCGTTCTGCTCCACCAGGCCGAGCCAGCGCTCCGGCTGGCGCTCTGTGCTGGTCGCCAGATACCGCAGACCCTGGTGCAGGCGTCCATGGGCGCCGGGGCCGATACCGGCATAGGGCTCATAGCGCCAGTAGGCGAGGTTGTGACGGCTCTCTTGACCGGGGGCTGCGTAATTGGAGACCTCGTAGGACGGCAGTCCCGCCGCCCGCGTCATGTCGCCGGTTAGCGCGTAGAGGTCGCGGGCGGCGTCATCATCGGGGATGACGAGGCGGCCCCGCGCATGAAGGTCGAAATAGGGCGTGCCCTCCTCGATCGTGAGCTGATACAGCGACAGGTGCCCGCCGGCGAGCGCCAGCGCGTCACTCAATTCGTCCCGCCAATTCTCGACCGATTGATCAGGCCGCGCATAGATGAGGTCGAAGGAGTAGCGGTCGAAGTTGCGGGCGGCGATGTCGATGGCGGAGCGTGCTTCTGACACCGAATGGAGCCGGCCCAACCTTCGCAGTTCTTCATCCCGCAACGACTGCACGCCGATCGAGACGCGGTTGACGCCGGCTGACCGATAGCCTGCAAAGCGGGATGCTTCGACGCTGTTGGGATTGGCTTCGAGCGTGATTTCCGCGTCTGCCGCAACCCGCCAGAGTTTCGCGATGTGGTCGATGATTCCACTTACCGTCGAGGGCTGCATGAGTGACGGCGTTCCGCCGCCGAAAAAAATCGAGGTGACACTGGGAGGCGCGCCATCCACCATGCGGGCGACATGATCGAGTTCGCGCTTGTAGGCTGATAAAAAGCGGCTCTCGTCCCATCCGCCGTGGCGGACATGACTGTTGAAATCGCAATAGGGACACTTCTGGGCGCAGAACGGCCAATGGATATAGACGCTGAGACCGGGCGGTCTGGCGTGCTCGTCTGCCGGCGTCATGGGTGCCGTCCGGAGGCCGCGAGCAGCGCCTGTGCAATCGTGCGCCAGTGGGGTTCGTCCGCAAGCGGCGCGGCCGCGATCCTGGTTTTCAGGGTGGTCAGGAATGTCGCGATATCGGCGGGTTCCAGCCAGGCTTCAGGGTTGGAGTCACGATCAGCCAGCAGCGATCCAATGAAGGTGCACAGTTCCTCGCGGGTTGAAATGTTGGCAGCGGCGGCGGCAAGGCCCGCCGCATCGCGCCGGGCATTCGGGGTCAGCGGATCGTCGGCAAGACCTTCCAGGCAGGCGCGCCGGAAGGCATCGAAGGCCCGCGTGCGGTGGGAGATCGCATACTTCTCCGCAGGCTCCATTTCTCCAAAGGTCAAGGTCTGTCCATCGGCAACGAATATCGGGTCGTATCCAAAGCCGTTGCCACCTCGCGGTGGCCAGACGATATGGCCATCAACTCGGCCTTCGAAGAAAGCGTGCTCTCCGTCCGGCCAGGCGATGCAGAGTACGGAAATGAAATTGGCGCGAGGCGGCGCCGGGCCATCCCACGCCTTCTTTTGCGCGAGCGCGTCGTGGACCCGGGTCATGGCGATACCGAAGTCCCGGCCCGGCATGGACCAGTCGGCGGAATAGACGCCGGGTGCGCCATCGAGCGGATCGATCTCGAGGCCGGAATCGTCAGCCAGGGCCGCAAGCCCCGACGCCCCGGCCGCTGCACGCGCCTTGATGAGGGCATTGCCGCGAAAGGTCGTTTCCGTTTCGGCGGGTTCATCGAGGCCGAGTTCTCCCGCGGAGATGGCCGCTAGTCCATAGGGCGCGATGAGTTGGTCAATTTCCCAGACCTTGCCCTTGTTGTGGCTGGCGACGACGAGGCGCGCGCCGCGTGTCAATTTGCGCATCTGAACCTCGAAGTATGCGTTGCGTAGGAGCGCGGCGGAAGCGGCGAGGGCTTCACGCGACCGTCAGCTTTTGCAACTCGACGAGTTCCGCGATCCCCTTGCGGGCAAGCACCATGAGCTGATCGAAGCTCTCCTGGCTGAAGGCTGTGGTTTCGGCCGTTCCTTGCACTTCGACGATGCCGCCCTGGCCCGTCATCACAAAGTTGGCATCTGCATCAGCCGATGAATCCTCAGCATAGTCGAGATCGAGCACGGCCATGCCGCGATAGAGCCCGCAGGACACGGCCGCGACCTGATCGCGCAACACCCCGTCCTTCACCATGTCGCGCA
>CAZZPH010000223.1:0-5034 GCA_964655725.1 uncultured Hyphomicrobium sp. | reverse complement strand
CGTCGAAAGGTATGTCTGGATCAATCGATTACGATTGTGGCGGTGTCGTGTGCAGCTTTGGCCCCCGGTTCTTGTGCCGGCAAGACGGGCTTGCGTGTGGAAGTGCGCCGGCCGATACCCTTGCAGGTGCAGCCGGGTGGTAGCACAGGATTGGGAAGAAGGATCAGCAGGATGGACGGGCACGCGGACGGGTGTGCGCAGGTTGAATGCCTCATTGCGGCGGATGCGATTGCCCAACGCCTGGAGACCTTGGCTGCGGACATCAAAGCCCGAGCGCTCGAAAGGCTTCTGGTGGTCGCCATCCTGAAGGGCAGCTTCGTCTTTGCCGCCGACCTGATCCGGGCGCTTCACCGGGCGGGGCTTTCCCCAGAGGTCGATTTTCTGACCCTCTCCAGCTACAAGAAATCCAAAACCTCCTCCGGGCAGGTGGAAATCCTGCGCGATCTCGATCTCGGGGTCGAGGGGCGCAGTGTTCTCCTGGTCGACGACGTCTTGGACAGTGGCCGAACTCTTGCCTTTGCCAAGGACTTGATCTCGGCGCGCGGTGCGGTCAGTGTGCTGACGTGTGTGCTCATCGAAAAGAGTGTTCCGCGCGCTGTCGCTGTGACGGCTGACTTTTCAGCCTTTCGTTGCGAGGCCGACTTCGTGGTCGGCTACGGAATGGACGTGGCGCATCGCTGTCGGGAGTTGCCGTACGTGGGGCGCATCATCGGCGATTAGGCGCCGGCAGGATAAGAGGGAGTGACGGCGATGGCGCGCGTGCTTCTGGCTGATGACGATGCAACCGCGCGGGAACTCGTTCAGCGCGCCCTGCTGGGTGATGGTCACCACGTCGTTGTTGCGCAGGATGGAAGTGAAGCGCTATCGACGCTCGCTACGGGTGAGCCGATCGACGTCCTCGTTTCGGATGTTCAGATGCCCGGAATCGATGGCATAGAACTCGCAAGCCGGCTGCTCCAGACACGTCCTGGTGTCCGGATCCTCCTCATGAGCGGTTATCCCGAGCAGCTCGCCCGCAGCCAGTCCTTGAAGGGCGGTGTCGTGGCAACCCTCGTCAAGCCGTGCAGCCTGCAAGACATCCGTCAGGCGCTTAAAGCCTTGTTGGGCTGATAACCGCCTGCGATGGCACCACGGCTTCCGGCGCACTCACGAAAATCGCCTCAGTTGAAAAAGCGAGATGTCGAGAGAGGGCGCCTTGCCAGTTGCCAGATCGGCGAGGATCTCGCCCACGACGCTGGCAAACTTATAGCCGTGGCCCGAGCATGGCGAGGCGGCAATCACCTCTGGGAAGTCCGGCAAGGTATCAATGATAAAGTGCCCGTCAGGTGTGTTGGTGAACAAACAGGCCCGCAGCGCCAGACAATCGCCGTTCGCATCCGGGAAATAGCGCTCGATCCCTGCCCGCAGGGCGGCTTCATCGCGTGCTGTCACCTCACGCGGGAGTGTATCGGCGTGGCCGTGCTCTCTGAGGTGATGATACAGGCCGATCTTGAAGCCTGGAACGTGCCACGCCGGGAACTGGTAGAAGTGACCTGCATCGGATTTAAGATTGGAGACGGGAAACGCGCCGAGGCGGAAGAGATCTGGCCGTTTCGGCTGAAACCAGCCGATGACCTGACGTTCCGCAATAGCAATATCGCTCAGAGCCGGGACATGCTGGCCGATCCATCCCCCCGAACAAAGAATAAGGCGACCCGCCTCGTAGGTGGCTTTCTGCGTGCGAACCCGGACCCCGCCTCCGGGCAAGGGCGCGTAATCAATGAGGGGCTCGCGCGCTTTGATGACGGCGCCCCGTTTCATTGCCAGGCAAACCGCCACCACGATCGCGCGCTCTGAAGCGACGAACCCTCCCTCTCCCTGGTAGACGGCCTGATAGCCGGAAGGCAGGGTGTACCCTGGGAAGCGGCGCATGACCTCCGCGCTGGAGAGGTGCTCGTGTGGCAGGCCGTGGAGCTGGCAGCTCTGCAGCGAATTTTCGATGACAGGCGTGCCTTGCGGGCCGATGTCGAGCGAGCCTGTGATGAACAGCAACTGCTCCCCGGCCGCCCCCTCCAGTTCGCGCCACAGCTGATAGGCGCGGCGCAGCAGCGGCACGTAGCTCGGATGCTCGAAATAGGCCAGACGGATGATGCGGTTGACACCATGAGATGAGCCCATGGCGTGAGGGATGTCGAAGCGTTCCAGGCCAAGAACGCGATGGCCGCGTGATGCAAGCTGCAGGCAGGCCTGCGCACCCATCCCGCCCACGCCGGCAACAATGACGTCGTATCGGCCCACGACGTGCTCCACGTGTTCGCTTCGGCGGTCCTCGGGCTTTTACGGTTCAGCCGCCCGTGACGCTCATGTGGCGCGCGACGGCGGGCTTGCGGGTCCGCCGGTCGATGACGAAATCATGCCCCCTGGGTTTGCGCGCAATGGCCTCGGTAATCGCCAGATGCAGCGCTTCGTCGTTATGTGATTGCCGTAACGGGGCCCTGAGGTCGGCCGCGTCGTCCTGACCGAGGCACATGTAGAGAATGCCCGTACAGGTGAGGCGCACGCGGTTGCAGCTTTCACAGAAGTTATGGGTCATCGGCGTGATGAAGCCGAGGCGCCCACCCGTCTCCCCAACACGCACGTAGCGCGCCGGTCCGCCGGTCCGGTAATCGATGTCGGTCAAGGTCCAGCGATCCATCAACCGGGCGCGCACGATGCTGAGCGGCAGATATTGATCGGTCCGGTCGCCGTCGATGTCGCCCATGGGCATCGTTTCGATGAGGGTGAGGTCGGCGCCGCGTCCATGCGCGAAGCGGATAAGGTCGTCGATCTCGCCTTCGTTGACACCCTTCAGTGCAACAGCGTTGATCTTGACCGCCAATCCCGCACGGTCGGCCGCGTCGAGACCGCGCATGACTGTAGAGAAATCGCCCCACCGGGTGATAGCGCGGAACTTGTCCGCATCGAGTGTATCGAGTGAGAGGTTGATGCGCCGGACGCCGCAGGCCTTCAGTTCGGCAGCATACTTTTCCAGCTGACTGCCGTTTGTTGTCAGTGTCAGCTCATCGAGGGTGCCCTGATCGAGATGACGGGACAATGCCCGGAACAGCCACATGATGTTCTTGCGCACCAGGGGCTCGCCGCCGGTGATCCGCAGTCTGCGCACACCCCGCGCGACGAAGGCAGAGCACAGCCGGTCGAGTTCCTCTAAGGTCAGCAGTTCGCGCTTGGGCAGAAACGTCATATGCTCCGACATGCAGTAAACGCAGCGGAAATCGCAACGATCCGTCACGGAGACGCGCAGGTAGGTGATTGCCCGCTGGAACGGATCGATCAAGGCAGCAGCCTCACGCTGTAGCGGTTTTTCAAAAGCCGTCTGCACGCCGTCTTATCCTTCGCTGGCCGTCACCGGAGCTCTATCTCGCCGGATATGGCTTGCGAAGCTATCAATTCCCGCTGTTCCCGCAAGGGGAATTCGCCGTCGCAGCCGATCCGGCATCGAACCCCGCGTCAGGGACACAGTGTGCCCTCGCGGGATGAGCCCACTCCGGCCGTCCAGCAAATATGACACCGGGACGCTCAAATGATTGTTGATTGCAGAAGATGTCAGAACTTGCTCGCGGTCACCTTGTCGGGCTAGGGATAACGACGAAAGTACAACATAAGTACAAGGAATGACCCGCGGGACGTGATCGACGTCAAGTCTCAGCAGGCACTTGGGGGGAATTATGACGGCAACGAGCGGCGTACAGGGTCAGAACGGCCCAGGTCTCCTTGATCGCGAGCGCATCATCGCGGGGCCTGGTTTCAATCGTTGGCTCGTGCCGCCGGCCGCACTTTGCATCCATCTGTGCATCGGCATGGCCTACGGCTTCTCGGTTTTCTGGAAGCCGCTTCAAGCTTCACTCCTGGGTGCGGACGGCATACCGCTTGCCGAGTGCTCGGCGGGGGCGACGGACTTCGGTGACAAGCTCGCCGGCACCTTTCGTGCTCTGACGGCGACCGACTGCAACTGGAGCCAGTTTGATCTGGGCTGGATGTATACGTTCTTCTTCGTGGTGCTGGGTGTATCGGCGGCGACGTGGGGAGGGTGGCTGGAGCGGGCAGGTCCGCGCAAGGCTGGTGTCGTCTCCACCGTGTGCTGGTGCGGCGGCTTGCTCATTTCCGCGCTGGGCGTCTATTGGCACCAGCTTTGGATGCTCTGGATCGGATCGGGCATAATCGGAGGTATCGGGCTGGGGCTGGGCTACATTTCGCCGGTTTCGACCCTGATCAAGTGGTTTCCAGATCGCCGTGGCATGGCGACGGGCATGGCAATCATGGGCTTCGGCGGCGGGGCCATGGTCGGCTCGCCGCTCGCCACGCAACTCATGGGGTATTTCAAGACGCCGACGACTGCGGGCGTGTGGGAAACCTTTGTCGCGATGGCGCTCATCTATGCCGTCTTCATGACGATTGGCTCGTTCCGCTATCGCCTTCCGCCGCCCGGCTGGAAGCCGGAGGGGTGGACTGCGCCCGCCAACAACAATTCCATGATTACCTCCAAGCATGTGCATCTGCAGAACGCGCACAAGACGCCGCAGTTCTGGTTGCTCTGGATCGTTCTGTGCATGAACGTCTCCGCCGGCATCGGCATCATCGGTGCTGCCTCGCCCATGCTTCAGGAGACCTTTGGAGGCGCGCTCGCCGGGGCTGCTGGCGTCGGCTACGTGGACATGAAGAAGGATGCCGCACTGTACGCGACCGCAGTTGCCGTCGGCGCAGGTTTCGTGGGTCTCATCTCGCTGTTTAACATTTTCGGGCGGATCATCTGGGCATCGTCTTCCGATGTACTGGGACGCAAGCTCACGTACTTCCTGTTCTTCGTGCTCGGCACCGGCCTTTATGTGTTGGCCTCCTTTGCCGCCGACTGGAGGGTGCTCGCCCTGTTTGTGGCGGCGTTCTGTATCATTTCGTCGATGTATGGTGGCGGGTTTGCGACCATTCCAGCCTACCTGGCCGATATGTTCGGCACTCAGTTCGTGGGTGCGATCCACGGCCGGCTGCTGACCGCCTGGT
>CAZZPH010000222.1:0-5043 GCA_964655725.1 uncultured Hyphomicrobium sp. | reverse complement strand
GGACCCCCGCCATAGCGCAAATTGCCCCCACCCGCCATGCGCAGCGCCCGATTGAGGGGTGTTTACATCACAGGAACGGCGAACTTGTCGCGGATGTTACACCTGTGCTAGATGGCCGCTTCCGGTCGAGGCCGTCTCAAGGCCTCCAGCACCACGCGTGCGCCAAGTCTGCGCTCCGCTGGGCTCAGGCGCTAGCGCGCATCCCCGGACGAGGCCACGTGGCGGAGTGGTGACGCAGCGGACTGCAAATCCGCGTACCCCGGTTCAATTCCGGGCGTGGCCTCCAGTCGTATACCTTCTATACTTGACGGATGCAGGGATCTGATCTGTGCGGCCGGTCTTGGCCGGTTACTCTGCAGCGGCACTCGGTACTGCCCGAGGAGACGCATGTCCGGCGAGAAACCAGGTCTCCCGCCGTCCGACGCCCTTAATGTCAATCTCACCGCGGCTCTCGAAGACAAAGTGCGCTTCGAGGCGCACTTTGCAGGCCGGGCACACCAGGATGCGGCCCGGCTGTGAGAGGTTTTCAAGCCGTGCGGCAAGGTTCACCGCATCGCCCCATACGTCGTAGGTGAATTTCTGCCGCCCGATGACCCCCGCCATCACGGGGCCCGCGGCGAGCCCCATTCTCATCGAAAGAGCAAACCCGCGCTCTTGAGCAATTTTCACCAGTAGGGTCTGCATATCGAGAGCCATGCAGGCGAGGCGTTGGAGATGCTCTGGATGGGGCTCTGGAATGCCGGACGCCACCATGTACGCATCCCCGATGGTTTTGATCTTCTCCACCCCATGCTTTTCGGCGAGATCGTCGAAGCCGCGCACGATGTCGTTCAAAAGTTCAACCGTTGCCGCAGCTCCCAGGCTGCGGGCCAGCGCAACGAACCCGCTGATGTCGGCGAAGAGGACGGATGCCTCGTCGAACTGGTCCGCAATCGGCTCGCCGGGGTGAGCTTTCAGCCGTTCGACGATTGGGTCGGGCAGGATATTACGCAGAAGATTATCCGTCTCGGCTTTCGCGTTTTCGGCAAGACGAAAGGCATAGTAGACGGATGCCGCGATCAGTCCGACGGTCGTAATGGCGGCCTGCACGTAAATCGAATCGATGATCTCGTGCTCTGCGTCGATCAAGGCTGCCGATTTGGGATACCAGAACCACGATGCCAGATGGAGCACGAGCCCAGACAGGATCACCGGAACGATGATCCACATGCGCCGCAAACCGAAAACTACGAAGGGTGCGGCGGCGCCGACGAAATACTGCAGGTGAACGCCGGACGTGTGTCCCAGGTACATCGAGAAGGCAAACAGCGCGATCCACTCGGCTACGACGATGATCAGGGCTCCCGCGATCTCGTTGATCCGGTGGGAGAATGGGACGATGAAAGCTGCAACGACAAGTCCGGCATTGATCCAGACGATCGGCTTGTACTTCTCATAATCGACGAAGGCGTGCTGAAGGGCGTAGACGCAGGTCGAGACGAATATCAGGTAGGCAATCAGATTGAGGATCATCAAGCGCCGCTTGACGTCCGGTGGGTAGCCCGATGTTCCAGCTTCCGCCAGCTGGTTCACGAATGCCCCTAAGCGAAGGAGTGCGGGCAGCTCACCTACGGTGGCGAGCCCGCCGGACATCCGGTTCAAGACATCGCGGAAGGCACGAAGCATGCGTCCGATCCTCGTATCCCTCAGGAGTACCCGGTTGCCAGATCGCTTCGGACAACTTGCGCCGGGTGGTGCACGCTGTGGGGTTGAAACCTGCTCACGCGACGCCCGCGATCATTTCCAGTTCATCGATATCGCACACGAAGGCCTTGTCGCGCCGCTCGATTGCACTGCTGTCCTCCAGGAGAGACAGGGCCGCGTTCACTTTCGGCCGGCTTGCGCCGATGAGTAACGCCAGCTCGCTCTGGGAAATCGGCAGATCGATGGTGATGCGGCCCGAAGCATCCGCTCCGGCCTTCTGGCGCGCAGCCGTCAGGAAAAGCCGGGCGAGGCGTACCTCGATGGGGTAGAGCGCGATCCCCTCGAGCTGCTGGTCGGCTTCACGGACGCGTGCGCACAGGAAGCTGATGACGGACTGGCGCACCTGCGGACTTGCTTCGATCAAGCGTATTAACGAGGGCTTGGACAGCGTGTGTGCGGCAACCTTTGTCACCGCGGTTGCATCCGCGGTGCGAACGCCTCCATCGAGCACGGCGATTTCCCCGAAAATCTGCCCCGCCTCAGCATGAGCAAACGATAGCTCACGTCCTTCGGGCGTCAGAACCGACAGGCGCACGCGACCTTCCCCCACCAGATAGATATCACGCCCGGGGTCACCGCGGCCAAATACGATCTGCCCGGCGTTGAATTGGATCTCGCGCATTTCCTGGGCGATGCTCCGGCGCTCTTCGGGGGCCAACGGGCCGAACAGGGCGCTCTTCGCCAGCATCTCAACAAGCCATTCCTTCGACGACATGCGTTGTCTCCTCGACGGACGATTAAACTGTGCTTCGGCTCCCAGATGCAATGTGAATGTCAAAGTATCGTGAGTGTGACGGTGATTCGCTGGGAATTTTGCGCTTCGGGCCCTCGATAGACGCGCTGATGGGATGCTGTATAACGGGGGCAGTCTCTGGTTTTCGAAGACGGACCTTTCATGACGATAGCAAAGTCGGCGTTACTTTCCGTGCTTTCGCGGACAGATAGTCCCCGGCGCGAAACGCTGCGCACGGAGCTTGCGAAAGCAGCACCACGGGATCAGGCCCAGGCTCCTCAACCTAAGCTCGTTCTGGCGAGCGCCAGTCCGCGCCGGCTCATGCTGTTGGAGCAGGTCGGCATCAAGCCCGACGCGTTGCGCCCGACCTCGATCGATGAGACGGCCCGTATGGGTGAGATGCCGCGTGGCCTCGTGTCCCGGCTTGCTCGCGCGAAAGCTGAGCGTGCACGTGATCAGATTGCCAATGACCGGGACATTGCCGATGCCTACGTCCTGGCCGCTGACACGATTGTCGCCATCAATCGCAAGGTTCTGGGTAAACCGCAACAGATCGAGGAAGCTGTTGAGTTTCTGAGCCGCCTTTCGGGGCGCTCTCACCGGGTCCTGACAGGAGTGTGCCTCATCACGCCCCAAGACCGGGTGCGCATCAAGATCGTTGATACGAAGGTGCGCTTCAAATATCTGACGCGCGCCGAGATCGAGGCTTACGTCGCATCGCGCGAATGGCGTGACAAGGCGGGAGGCTATGCGATCCAGGGACTGGCTGGCGCGTTCGTGAAAAAAATTTCCGGCTCCTACACCAACGTGGTCGGGCTTCCACTTACGGAAGTTGTGAGCATGCTTCTGCTGGAAGGATTCCCGATTCATTTCAATTGGGTGCGGGCAGCTGAGGCGGATCGCGACTGATGAGCGGGCCCCGTGACATGACCAAGGTGGGACGGCCAGACGAGATGAAAGTCGGATCGGTGCCCGGCGGAAGGTGCCCGATCTGCCGCAAACCCACAGAGGCGACGTATCGGCCTTTTTGCTCACGCCGGTGTGCAGATATCGATCTGGCACGGTGGTTGTCGGGCGGATACGTCGTGCCGGGTGGAACGTCGGAAACCGCCGATGACGCGAGCCTGTCATCAGGTCTGGAAAACGACAGTACGCGGTTTTCGGGGCCCCCCAGCCGCGAGCCCGGCGCAGACGGCAATTGACGTCGGATTAAAAGATCGTTGCAGGTTTTGCGTGCTGATCCGGACGATGCCACCAACAGGAAGCGTTTAGAAGAGCCATGACGGTGGACCAGATCACCATCCTCCTGATCCTCGCAGCGACAATGGGGTTGTTCCTTTGGGGGCGCTGGCGGCATGACATGGTCGCCATGACGGCGCTGCTGGCATGTGTCGCTGCGGGACTGGTACCGGGCTCGGAGGCGTTTCAAGGATTCGGTCATCCTGCCGTCATCACTGTAGCCGCCGTGCTCGTGCTGAGCGGTGCATTGCAAGCGAGTGGTGCGGTCGACGCGCTCGCGCGCTGGGTCCTCCCGGTTCAGTCCGGCCCGACGGTGGCGATCGGTGCGCTCGCCGGGCTCGCAGCGCTCCTGTCGGCCTTTATGAACAACGTGGGAGCCCTGGCACTGTTGATGCCCATCGCTGTGCAGACCTCTGCCCGGCTTTCTATTCCCGCCGGGCGCATTTTGATGCCGGTATCGTTCGCCTCGCTGTTGGGCGGGATGACGACGCTTATCGGCACGCCTCCCAATCTCATCGTGTCCGGTTTCCGTGTCGAGAATGGCGCGCGCGGATTTTCTATGTTCGATTTCGCGCCCGTTGGGCTCGCCGTGGCTGTCGCGGGACTGCTTTTCATCATCATTGGCGGTTGGCGGCTCGTTCCTGCACGCGAGCGGCGGGGCATGGAAGGCTTTGAGACGGGTGCCTACCTCACCGAGGCATTCGTGCCGGAGGCTTCCAAGGCGGCCGGAATGTCGCTCAGGGATATCGAGGAGGAACTCGACGATACGGACGCCCAGGTCGTGGGGTTGATCCGGAACGATGAGCCAATCCCCGCCCCCAACCCATTTCGCGAGGTCCGGCCCGGAGATGTTCTTGTGATCGAAGCCGATCCGGTTGCGCTGACGAAGGCGCTCTCGCGTCTTGGTCTGGAGCTGGAAGCCGACGTGCGCCACAAGCAGAGTTTAGCGGCCAAGCCGGCAGCCGGTGCCAGCACGTCGGGCGCGGGACTTCCACGAACCGAAGACGTGGCCCGCGAGCGCGGCCTGGAGTCCGATGAAGTGATCCTGATGGAACTCGCGGTGCGCCCACGGGCGGACATCGCCGGCCGTTCCGCAAGCGACATCCGGCTGAGATCGCGCTTTGGGATCAATCTGCTCGCGATCTCGCGCGAGGGCCGGCGCTCCACCGAACGGCTGCGCTCCACGCCCATCCGCGACGGTGACGTGCTACTCGTTCAGGGAACCCCTGAATCCATCATGGAGTTCGCCAGCCGATTTGGCTGTGTGCCGCTCGCCGAGCGTGAGCTGCGCATTCCCGATCCGGGCAAGGCCGTCATGGCAACGCTCA
>CAZZPH010000221.1:0-5059 GCA_964655725.1 uncultured Hyphomicrobium sp. | reverse complement strand
GCGTCGAAGTTTCGCGCCTCGGGCCAGACCTGCGTGTGCGCCAACCGCATCATCGTGCAGGATGGCATCTACGACCGCTTCGCCGACGCACTCGCGAAGGCCGCAGAGAAGCTCGTGATCGGCCCCGGCAGCGGTCCTGGCGTCAACCTCGGCCCCCTCATCAACGACGAAGCGGTCTCCAAGGTCGAAGGACTGATGGCGGACGCGCTCGCCAAAGGCGGCAAGGTGAAAACGGGCGGGGCGCGGCATTCCTCTGGCAACCTGTTTTATCAGCCGACCGTGCTGACCGGCGTCACCGCCGACATGGACATCGTCAACCAGGAAATCTTCGGACCCGTCGCAGCCCTCATCCGCTTCAAGACCGACGAGGAGGGGATCGCGCTGGCCAACAACACACCCTTTGGCCTCGCCGCCTACCTGTTCAGTCAGAACATCTCGCGCGCCTGGAAGGCCGCCGAACGTCTCGAGGCCGGCATGGTCGGCGTCAACGAAGGCATCTTTTCCAACGAGGTCGTTCCGTTCGGCGGCATCAAGGAATCGGGCCTGGGGCGTGAGGGTGCTGCCGAGGGCCTGGATGAATATCTCGAGGTCAAGATGATCTGCCTGGGTGGCATGTAGGTTGCGCAAGCCCGCGCGTCTGAGATTGGAATTTCGACCATGAGTTCTGCACAGACGAAGGCCGCCACGTCGCGCGATCGGGAACCGGTCGCGGCCGATCCGCCCCCGGCCGCGTTCAACTGGTCCGATCCGCTTGGTCTCGATCACGCCTTGAGCGAGGACGAGCGCATGATGCGCGATGCGGCGCGCGCGTTCGGCGCCGACAAGCTGGCGCCTTGCGTCGTTGCCGACTTCCGCAACGAGAGCTTCGATCGCCAGATCATGCGCGACATGGGCGCGATGGGGTTCCTCGGACCGACGATACCGGAAGCGTATGGCGGCGCGGGTGTCAACGCGGTCGCCTATGGCCTCATCGCGCGCGAAGTCGAGGCTGTCGATTCTGGCTACCGCTCGGCCATGAGCGTGCAGTCGAGCCTGGTCATGTATCCGATCTTCGCCTACGGCAGCGAGGAGCAGCGGCGCAAGTATCTTCCGGGATTGGCGACGGGTGAGATCGTGGGCTGCTTCGGCCTCACCGAGCCCGATCACGGCTCCGATCCCGCGGGCATGAAGACCCGCGCGGTGCGCGAAGGCGGGGGATGGCGGCTCACCGGCTCCAAGACCTGGATCACGAACTCGCCGATCGCGGACATCGCCATTGTCTGGGCGCGCTCGGACGACGGGCCGGTCCGCGGCTTCATTCTCGAACGCGGGATGGCGGGGCTTTCGTTTCCCAAGATCGAGGGCAAGCTGTCGCTCAGGGCATCGATCACCGGGGAGATCGTCATGGATGGCGTTCCCGTCCCCGATGCGAACCTTCTCCCCGGCGCCACGGGTCTCAAGGGACCCTTCGGCTGTCTCAACAATGCCCGCTTCGGCATCGCATGGGGCGCCCTTGGAGCAGCCGAAGCGTGCTGGACGGCCGCGCGCCAGTACGTTGTGGATCGCTCCCAGTTCGGCCGGCCGCTCGCCGCCAATCAACTCATCCAGGTGAAGCTCGCCGACATGCAGAGCGAGATCACGCTCGCCCTGCACGCCTGCCTCCAGGCAGGGCGGCTCAAGGACCAGGGCCTGCTCGCCCCCGAAGCGGTTTCCCTCATCAAGCGCAACAGCTGTGTGAAGGCCCTTCAGATTGCCCGCACGGCGCGCGACATGCTGGGTGCGAACGGCGTCTCCGACGAATACCCCGTCATGCGCCACATGGTGAACCTCGAGGCGGTCAACACCTACGAGGGCACGGCAGACATCCACGCCCTGATCCTGGGCCGCGCCCAGACGGGCCTGCAAGCATTCTCTTGAGGAGCATCACCATCATGGCCACGTCTGCCGAACTTCACGAAAGGCGCAACCAGGCCGTCGCCCGCGGGATCGGGCACGCCACACAGATCTATGCCGCGCGCGCGAAGAATTCCGAGATCTGGAGCGAGGACGGCAAGCGCTACATCGACTTCGCCGCCGGCATCGCCGTGACGAACACCGGCCACCAGCATCCTCGGATCCTGAAGGCCATCGAGGAGCAGATGAAGGCATTCAGCCACGTCTGCTTCCAGGTGACGCCGTATGAGAGCTATGTCCGCCTCGCGGAGCGGCTGAATGCGAGCGCGCCCGTCGCAGCGCCCGCCAAAACCATGCTCATCTCGACAGGTGCCGAAGCCGTCGAGAACGCCGTCAAGGTCGCGCGCATTTATACCGGCCGGCCGGGCATCATCTCATTCACGGCTGGCTTTCACGGCCGCACGATGATGGGCATGGCGCTCACCGGCAAGGTCGTACCCTACAAGAAGGGCTTTGGCCCCTTCCCCGCCGACATCTATCAGGTGGAATTCCCCAACGCCTATCACGGCGTGTCGGTGGAACAGTCGCTCGCCAGCCTCAAGAGCCTCTTCAAGCACACGGCCGATCCCTCCGCTATTGCCGCCATCATCATCGAGCCGGTGCAGGGCGAAGGCGGCTTTAACATTGCGCCACCAGAGTTCCTTCGCGCGCTGCGCGCCATCTGCGACGAACATGGCATCGTGCTCGTGGCCGACGAGATCCAGACCGGGTTCGCACGGACCGGCAAAATGTTCGCCATGGAGCATTCGGGTGTCAAAGCCGACGTCGTGACCCTCGCCAAGGGGCTTGCGGGGGGACTGCCGCTCGCCGCCATCACCGGGCGCGCCGACATCATGGACGCCTCGGGGCCCGGCGGTCTGGGCGGAACCTATGCCGGCAACCCGGTCGCATGTGCGGCCGCCCACGCCGTTCTCGACATCATCGAGGATGAAAGCCTCTGCGATCGCGCCAACGCCATCGGCAACATCATTCAGGAGCGCTGCACCGCGCTCAAATCCCGATCCAACCTCAATTGCATCGGAGACGTCCGCGGACTCGGCGCCATGTGCGCCATCGAACTCGTCAAGGACGAGAAGAGCCACGAGCCGGCACCCGAGCTGACACAGAAACTGATGAAGGCCGCCAACACGCGCGGTCTCATACTCCTGTCGTGCGGCACCTACGGCAATGTCATCCGCTTCCTGTCCCCGCTGACCGCCAGCGACGAGATCGTTCGCGAGGGCATGGACATCTTCGAGGCCGCCCTGACCGAGGCGGTCGCCACGACAGCCTGACGCCACATCGCGCACGGGGAGGAGTTCTCCCAAGGATCACATCCATGACCGTTCAGCTCAAGACCAACGATCTCGAAGCCTACTGGATGCCATTCACGGCGAACCGGCAGTTCAAACAGGCCCCGCGCCTGTTTTCGAGCGCGGCGGGGACAGCATACTTCACGCCCGACGGGCGGCGCGTCATCGACGGCACATCCGGGTTGTGGTGCGTCAACGCCGGGCATTGCCGTCCCCGGATCGTGAACGCCATCCAGGAGCAGGCCGCCACGCTCGATTTCGCAGGCTCGTTCCAGATGGGGCACGTCAAGGCGTTCGAGGCTGCCTCGCGGCTCGTCAACGTCGCCCCCGAAGGGTTCAATCACGTCTTCTTCACCAATTCCGGATCGGAATCTGTGGAGACCGCGCTCAAGATGGCGCTGGCGTATCACCGCGCAAAGGGCAACGCCACCAAGGTGCGCCTCATCGGCCGTGAGCGGGGCTATCATGGTGTCAACTTCGGCGGCACGTCCGTCGGCGGCATGGTCAACAATCGCAAATGGTACGGCGCGCTGCTTTCTGGCGTCGATCACCTGCGTCACACCCATGACCTTGCCCGCAACGCCTTCACGCGCGGCGAGCCCGAGCACGGCGCGGAGCTGGCCGATGATCTGGAGCGGCTCGTCGCACTGCATGATGCCTCCACGATCGCGGCCGTCATCGTGGAACCGGTCGCCTGCTCAACGGGCGTGCTCATTCCACCCAAGGGATATCTCAAGCGACTCGAGGCCATCTGCCGCAAACACGACATCCTCTTCATCGCCGATGAAGTGATCACCGCGTTCGGGCGTCTCGGCACGCCGTTCGGTTCGGATTATTTCGACATCAAGCCCGACATCATCACCACCGCCAAGGGCGTTACCAACGGCACCATCCCGATGGGCGCGGTGTTCGTCACCGACAAGGTGATCGAGGCCTTCATGCAGGGCCCGGAGTGGGCCATCGATTTCTTCCACGGTTACACCTACTCCGGTCACCCGATCGCGTGCGCGGCGGCCATCGGCACACTCGACACCTATGCGGAGGAAGGTCTGCTGACGCGCGCTGCGCAGATCGCGCCTTACTGGGAAGAGCGCTTGCATGCACTGCGAGGCCTGCCGCACATCATCGACATCCGCAACATCGGTCTCATCGGCGCCATCGAACTCGATCCCGATCCCGAGCAGCCGTCGCGCCGCGCCTACGATCGCTTCGTCAAGGCGTTCGAGAAGGGCCTCTTGATCCGCACCACGGGCGACATCATCGCGTTGTCGCCGCCGCTCATCATTACGAAATCCGAGATCGACGAACTCTTCGACATCCTGACCGATGTTCTGAAAACGACGCCATAACGCACTCCCACTCCCCAAGACGCTTTGCGTCCGGGGGAGACGGGGACACCGCAATCACCTGTTCCAGACCGAGGCCCGCCATGCAGACGATCATGAACGCCATCGACGGATGCAAGACGGCCTCGGCGTCACCCCGCGTCGCTCCCGTCTTTAATCCCGCAACGGGCGAGCAGATCGCAACCCTGCCGCTGTCCTCGCGGACTGAACTGGAGGCCGCCGTCGCAATTGCCCGGGCTGCCGCACCTGCCTGGGGCGCGACGCCGCCCATGAAGCGCGCCAAGGTGATGTTTCAGTTCAAGATGCTTCTGGAAAGCCGCGCCGACGACATCGCGCGCGCCATCTCGCGCGAGCACGGCAAGACGCATCCCGACGCTCTTGGAGAATTGCAGCGGGGCATCGACGTGGTCGATTTCGCCTGCGGCATTCCCCACCTTCTGAAGGGCGAGTTCTCGCGCAACGTCGGCGCCGACATCGACAGCTGGTCCG
>CAZZPH010000220.1:0-5061 GCA_964655725.1 uncultured Hyphomicrobium sp. | reverse complement strand
AGAATTTGTGAGCAAAAATAGTCATCAGACCTTCAGCCGTGTCGCCAAGCCGCCATTTCGTTTGCTACAGTAACCAACGAGGTCACGCCCTCCCACAGTTCCGCTGAGCCATCGCGGGATCTGAGCTGGACCGCCTCGCCGGAGTTTCAACAGGGAAGTAGGTCCATGCGAGCAGTGCGCTCAGCGCATCCCATAGCGGCAGGGCTGTCGATGCTCATCCTTGCCGCAGCGAGCCCCTTGGGTAGTTCTCCGGCCGTGGCTGAAATCGCCAGCGAGGTGCCATTCTCAGGCTCCTTGTCGGGAAGCTATCTGGCAGGGCGCTTTGCCCGCGGCTACAACGACGCCGAACGCGCCGCCGCCTTCTACGGCAGCGCTCTCGCGCTCGACCCTGCAAGCGACATGCTCATGGAGCAAGCCTTCATCATGGAGGCTTCCCGCGGCGCATGGCCTGACGCTCTCCGCCTCGCCGAAGCCTTGGTGGCCAGCGAACCACAGCATCGCATGGCGCGGCTGCTGCTCGGACTTTCGGCTTTCAAATCGGGCCAGTGGAAAGACGCCGAGGAGCACTTCACGCGCGCTTCGACTGGACCGATCGGCGAGTTGACGAGTGCGATGGCAATCGCGTGGACCAAGCTGGGTCAGGACCAGCCGGCAGCAGCGTTGAACCAGCTTGTCAAACCCAAACAAGCCGAGTGGGCTCAGTTCTACTTGCGATATCACAGGGCCTTGATCGCTGACGCCGCCGGGCGGACAGCAGAAGCCCGCAGCGCCTATCAACGGGTTTTCAAACAGGATGGGCGCACGCTCAGAACCGCACTGGCCTATACGCGCAGCCTTGCGCACGCAGGCGACATCAAGACCGCAAGAGCGGCGCTGAAAGAACATCTGAGCAGCACACAGTCCGATGGCCATCCGCTAGCGCGTGCGCTGATGTCGGAACTGCAGCTGGGTGAACGTCTCCCTCTCCTCGTTGCAACACCGGCCGAAGGGATGGCGGAAGTTTTCTACGGCCTGGGCGAATCTCTCATCGGCGAAGGTGCCGTTGGCGTGGGGATACTCTACCTGCAGTTGGGCCTGTTCATCGTACCGGAGCATCCCTTCGCTCTGGCCGCACTTGCCAACGCCTACGAGACCAACCGCCAATATGCCGATGCCATTGCAGTCTACGAGCGCATCCCCGCGGGGAGCCCACTCCAGCCTGCCATCGAAATCCGCAAGGCCTTCAACCTCAATTCGCTCGATCGTGTCGAAGAGGCCCGCGCGACGCTCAATCGCCTGATCGACGGGGATACCCCCGAAACGGTTGAGACCGAGCCGGACAACACCACCGCGCAGTTCGCGTACGAGATCCCCGACTTGGGCGGTCTGGTATTGAAGTCAGGGTCTGCAGGCGATGAAGTTCGCACCCTGCAAGCCGCCCTTGCCGATTTGGGTTACGACATTGGGGGCGCCGTGGACGGCCGCTTCGGCGAGGCCACACGCAGGGCCGTGATCCAGTTCCAGCGCGCGACCCGGCTGACGCCCGATGGTCTGGTGGGACAGGAGACATACGCAGCGATCCTGGAACGGGCCAACGCGAATGGCCCTCAATCTGATCGCGCAGCCAACCATCGTGCCGGCCGCCTCGATGTGACGGAGGAACTGCAGGCCCTCGATGCGCTCGGCAATATCCTGCGATCGCGTAAACTCTACGCGGAGGCCGTGGCCGTCTACGACCGCGCCATCGGGCTGATCAGGAAGCCGGAACGCCGCCATTGGGCGTACTTCTATGCGCGAGGCACCTCTTACGAGCGCCTCAAGAACTGGCCGATGGCCGAAATCGACCTGAAGAAGGCGCTCGATCTGTACCCCGACCAGCCACTGACTTTGAACTATCTGGGCTATTCCTGGATCGATCAGGGCATCAATCTGGAGCAGGGGATGCGCCTCATTGAGCGCGCCGTCGCGCTAAAACCGGACGACGGCTACATCGTCGACAGCCTGGGGTGGGCTCATTACAAGCGCGGCAACTTCAAGGAAGCCGTGCGCTACCTTGAACGGGCGGTGGAACTGCGCCCGGATGATCCCGTGCTCAACGACCACCTCGGCGATGCTCTGTGGCAGGTCGGGCGCGAACGCGAAGCGCGGTTTCAGTGGGAACAGGCCCTGTCACTCGAACCCGAGCCTGAGGACGCGGCAAAACTCCGCAAGAAGCTGAAAGAAGGCCTGCCGGCAATCGAGAAAGAAGCCCGCGCGGCGATCAACGGCACGAACCCAGCCAAAGACCCCATGGAGGCTGGCCTCCCAGCACCTTGAGCCTTTCGAAGACTGAGTATGAGCGACGGCCCCCCCGCCCGTGCATCCGCTCGCTCAGGGCAGAGTCCTGTCCTGAACGAACGCGCAAGGGCAAAGATCAACCTCACACTTGCGATCCATGGCCGCCGCCCTGACGGCTATCATGAACTGTCGAGCCTTGTGGCGTTCGCCGGCGCCGCCGACACGATCACGCTCATTCCAGATCTACCAGACGGCGTCGAGGTGCGCGGTCCGTTTGCTGCTCATATCGCGGGCCGCAACATTCTCGAAGCGACGCTCGACCTGCTCGCAGACCCTGCATTGGGCCTTGCACGCGGACATGTGGTGCTGGAGAAAAATCTGCCCGTGGCGGCGGGACTGGGCGCGGGTTCAGCCAACGCGGCTGCCCTGTTGCGCGCGGTGAGAACCTTGAATCCGGAGCGGGCATCCCGCATCGACTGGGCGGCTCTCGCGTGCCGCCTCGGAGCGGATGTCCCTGTCTGCCTTCATGACCAGTCCTGCTGGATGTCAGGCACGGGCGAACACTTGCATCAGCTCCCTCGAGAGCTGCCGCCACTCGACGCGGTACTCGTCAATCCGATGGTCCCGGTGCCTCACGACAAGACCCGGCAGGTCTTCCGGCTCCTTGATGCACCCGCACGTGCTCCCGGACCGGCAGGTCTGCAGCGGGCTGTGCCAGACCTTGCCGGCCGGACGGACCTCATCGAGCTGATGCGCCAAACCGGCAACGATCTGGCAAACCCCGCCGTCGCGCTGGTACCCGAGATCGCCGCCGTAATGTTGGACCTGGAGGGCGCGCCAGGCGTCG
The DNA here is from genome assembly GCA_964655725.1 of uncultured Hyphomicrobium sp. Classification (GTDB taxonomy): domain Bacteria; phylum Pseudomonadota; class Alphaproteobacteria; order Rhizobiales; family Hyphomicrobiaceae; genus JAGVSR01. The sequence continues at coordinate 1,958 of CAZZPH010000220.1, read as the reverse complement.
AACTCGTCCAGCTGTCCGGCGCGGGCCCGACGTGCTTTGCGATCCTGCCCGGCCGTGCCGCAGCCGAGCGGACGGCACGCGACATCTCTCTCCGCAATCCGCACTGGTGGACGGTCGCGACGACACTCAGCTAAGCTGATCGCGTTCAATGCCCGCGCTGGATAGAAAACCCGATCACATCCAGCAAGGCGTCTTTCTCTGCACTTTCGGGGAAGATGGCCAGAGCATCGCGGGCCACGGCGCCATAAGAGCGAGCACGCTCCAGCGTCGCCTCGATCGCACGATGCTTCTTCATGAGGGCGATTGCCTGATCTAAATCAGAGTCGCGCAGTTCGCCCTCCACGATCGTGCGATTCCAGAATTCTCGCTCGCTTTCGCTCCCACGGCGGAACGACAAAATGAGTGGAAGCGTAATCTTGCCTTCGCGGAAGTCATCGCCCACCGACTTGCCGAGCTTCCGGCTATCACCTGAATAATCGAGCGCATCATCGACAAGCTGGAACGCAAGGCCGAGATTGCGGCCATACGAGCGCAGAGCTGCCTGTTCGTCGTGCGGCCGGCCGGCCAGCGCGCCGCCGACCTCGGCCGCCGCCAGGAAGAGGGCGGCCGTCTTGGCGTTTATGATTGCGAGGTACTCGTCTTCGGTTGTCGATGTGTTCTGAGCCGCAGCAAGTTGCATCACTTCGCCTTCGGCGATCACTGCGGCGGCGTTGGATAGAATTCGCAGCACGGGCAGCGAGCCCACCTCAACGAGCATCCGGAAAGCCTGGCCCAGAAGGAAATCACCCACAAGTACGCTGGCCTGATTGCCCCAGATGAGACGCGCTGTCTTGCGGCCGCGCCGCGCGTCGCTCTCGTCGACCACATCGTCGTGAAGGAGCGTCGCCGTGTGCATGAACTCAATCGCAGACGCCGTCCGAATATGGCCGGACCCGTCATAGCCGCACAGCTTCGCGGAGGCCAGCGCCAGCATCGGGCGCAGCCGCTTGCCACCCGAGGCGATCAGATGATGTGCAAGCTCAGGTATCAGATCGACGTCCGATACCGCCTTGTCGAGGATGATCCGGTTGATGGCATCCATATCCTCCGACACAAGGTCGAGGAGCGGCTGCAGCCCTTCGCTGCCGGATCGCGATTCATCGAAAGGTAGAACGACACCCACGGAGCTTTCCTCTGAATTGGTTGATCACCATGCTATACCCAACCATGGCAGGTGGCCTTCTCCGGCACTTTGCCGCATGGAAACCGAGGCGTCGAGGAAAATGGGTATGCAGGAGCTGTTGCGCACCAACGACTGGGTGCTGATCAGCTATGTCCAGAGCCTGCTGCGCTCGGAGCAGATCGAAGCGGTCGTCCTTGACACCCACATGAGCATCCTGGAGGGGTCCATCGGCATATTGCCTCGCCGTGTCATGATTGCCAGAGAGGACTGGGAGCGCGCCTGCAGCCTCCTCGTCGAGGCAGAGCTTGGCGGCTGGATATCGGAACGCCCCAGCGAATGAGCAGTCCATGAGTTCGCAGCCATGAGTTCACTCGAGCCAACGGATGATGCCTTTCTGGGAGGGCGGCTGTCGATCCTACAGCCGGCCAAGGGCTACAGGGCGGGTCTCGATGCGATCCTCCTGGCAGCCAGTGTGCGCCAACCGGGTCTGGCGAGCCTGCGCGTTCTGGACTGTGGTGCCGGGGTGGGCGTCGTGGGATTGGCCGTTGCAGCCCGGCTGCCCTCGGCGCAGGTCATACTCGTCGAGCGCGAGCCGGAACTGTGCCAGCTTGCGCACGCCAATATTCAGCGCAACGGTCTATCCGATCGGGTCAGCGTGATCGCCGGCAACGTGGAAGCTCCCGCTGGAAACACTACCGCGCCTGACCTGGCGCCCCAGTCTTTTGACGCCGTGCTGTGCAATCCGCCCTATCATGATGGAAAAGCAGCCACGCGCTCAGCCGATCCGCTGAAATCC
>CAZZPH010000219.1:0-5063 GCA_964655725.1 uncultured Hyphomicrobium sp. | reverse complement strand
TTGCGCTTCTGGCGCTGGTCGCATCTGCACTCGCGATGTTGTCGGTTCCGCTCGCTGTGCGCCGGATGATCGACCATGGTTTCAATTCCGAGAGTGGCGCTCTCATCGATCAGTACTTCGGCATGATGGTTCTGATCGGCACCGTTCTGGCGATCGCGATCGCCGCCCGCTTCTATTGCGTCAACTGGCTCGGCGAGCGCGTTGTTGCCGATCTGCGGCGCGATGTGTTTGCTCATCTCACACGGCTCGGGCCTGCTTTCTTCGAGAAAACCCATTCAGGCGAGGTCATGAGCCGCCTGACGGCGGATACCACGCAGATCAAAGCGGTCGCCGGGCATACGCTCTCCCAGACCTTGCGCAACATCATCATGCTGGTCGGCGCATTCATCATGATGTTTGTCACGAGCACGCATCTGTCGCTGCTCACGCTGGTGGCGATCCCGGTCATCGTGCTGCCTCTCATGGCCTATGGCCGGGTGGTCAAGGATCTGTCGCGCCGCGCTCAGGACACACTTGCGGATGCCTCCGCCTATGCGTCGGAAAATCTGGCCGCAGTGCGTACGATGCAGGCTTACGTCAACGAGGGATCCGTGGGGCGCCGCTTCGAGACGGCGGTGCAACGCTCCTTCGAAGCCGCGCGCGATCGCATGAAGGCGCGCGCCGGCCTTACGGCCCTGACAATCTTTCTGACGGTCGCCAGCGTGGTGGGCGTTCTCTGGTATGGCGCATCGGCGGTGATTGCCGGCGAAATGACGGGGGGACGGCTCAGCCAGTTCATTATCTACGCCCTCTTCGCGGCCGGGGCGCTTGGCGAGCTTGCCGAGGTCTGGGGCGAGCTGACCCAGGCGTCGGGCGCTGCGGAGCGCCTGACGGAGATCCTCGCTGTCGTTCCTGAAATCAGATCGCCGGAACACCCGGTCAAGTTGCCCACGCCCGCAAAAGGCGCGATTGAATTCGACCGCGTGACCTTCTCGTATGCTTCCAGGCCTGACGCGGCGGCTCTTCACGACGTGACGTTCTCAGTCGCGCCGGGCGAGACGATTGCACTCGTGGGACCTTCAGGCGCGGGTAAGACGACGATCTTCAATCTGCTGTTGAGGTTTTACGATCCGGCCCGCGGGCAGATCCGGATCGACGGCGTCAAGGTTCAGAACGCGGACGTTGCGGAGTTGCGCCAGCGGATTGCCCTCGTTCCTCAGGATGTCGCGATCTTCGCCGATACCGTCACCGAAAATATCCGGTACGGGAGCCCTGAGGCGAGCATGGCCGATGTTCGCCGCGCGGCTGCCGCCGCCCAGGCTGACGAATTTGTTCGCGCGTTGCCAGCCGGCTACGAGACTGAACTCGGCGAACGCGGGGTTATGCTGTCGGGCGGGCAGCGCCAGCGGCTTGCGATCGCGCGCGCGATCCTCAAGGATGCTCCCATTCTCCTGCTCGACGAGGCCACGAGCGCGCTCGACGCAGAGAACGAGCGCGCCGTGCAGCAGGCCCTCGAGCACGTCATGAACGGCCGCACGACGATCGTGATCGCCCATCGCCTTGCCACCGTTCAGAAAGCCGATCGCATCCTGGTTCTCGATGAGGGCCGCGTCGTTGAGATGGGAACGCATCGCGAGCTGATTTCGAGGGACGGCTTGTATGGCCGTCTGGCCGCCCTGCAGTTCGGCCAGCAGGCAGCCGAATAGCTCCTCCCGCTGGTCAGCTGGATGCAGTGGCTTGTGCGGCAATTCTTTCGTCATCGATGGCCGTGGCCCGGACGTGGGCCGGCCGGTCTTTGAGCCGGTCCCAGTACGCCTCGAATGCGGCACGCTTCTCGATCGTGCCGAACTGCATACCCCAGGAGATGTGCGCGCCAACGTAGACGTCGGCGGCGCTAAAGGAATCGCCCGCGATAAAGGCGTCGCGCGACACGGCCTGTTCGAGGGTATCCAGGACGGTGTCGTAGGAGCCAAAGCCCACAATGCCGCGCTTATCGCTGGGAACGTCATTTCCGATCAGGCGCACCGTGATCGCACTCTCGAGCGGACCGGCTGCAAAGAACAGCCAACGGAAATAGGCAGCGCGCCGTGGGTCGCCTGGCGGCGGGGCCAGACCGGCGTGAGGGAACGCGTCGGCGAGATAGGCGCAGATGGCCGCGCATTCCGTCACGACCGCTCCGCCGTGTGTCAAGGCGGGCACCTTACCCATGGGATTGATGGCAAGGTAGGCAGCATCCTTCATCGATGTGCCGTAGTCGAGATACTCGGTTCGATAGGGTTGGCCTACCTCCTCGAGCATCCAGCGTACGATGCGGCCGCGCGACATGGGATGTGTGTAGAAGACAAGATCACCGCTCATGCTGGTCTTTCCTCGGATGATGCCAATGACCGCGGGGGGGCCTCAACGGTTGGTCAGCTTCAGCTCGATGCGGCGGTTGCGTTGCAGGGCGGCTTCGTCGGTTCCGGTCTCGATCGGCCGGTATTCCCCGAACCCGGCGGCAACGAGACGTTCGGCGGGCACGCCGCGCGCGATCATATGCTTGACGACGGAGGCGGCGCGCGCGGTGGAAAGCTCCCAGTTGGAGGGGAATTGGGCGCTGGCGATCGGCCGGATGTCGGTATGCCCGTCGATCTGCACGACCCAGTCGACCTCCTTGGGGATCTGGCGGCTGAGCTCGGAGATCGCGTCCGCGATGGGATCGAGCGCGGCGAGGCCCTCGGGCGTCAAGGAGGCCGCACCTGATGCAAATAGAACTTCGCTTTCAAACACGAAACGGTCGCCCACGACGCGAATGTCCTTGCGGTCTTTCAAGAGGTCGCGCAGCCGGCCGAAGAAATCGGATCGGTAGCGCTGAAGCTCCTGGACCTGCCGGGCAAGCGCGGCGTTCAGGCGCTCGCCGAGATCCTTGATGGTCTTGTCGCTTTCTTCCGTCTTCTTCTCGGAGGCTTCAAGCGCTTCGTTCAGCGCGCTGATTTGACGGCGCAGCGCCGCAAGCTGCTGATTGAGGATATCGACCTTTGCCAGTGCCTCCGAGGAGATGTTTTTCTGCTCGTCGAGTTCGGCACTTAACGCCCCGATTTGGCTGGCCGCACTCTTGGCACCTTCCTCACCTGTCAGCGCAAGCCCCGACAGCCGCGTGTTCTCGCTCTGCAGGGTTGCCAGCGTGGCCTGGAGCTGCGCCAACTCGTCTTCCGTATCCTTGACCTTGCCCTTCTCAAGCGACAAGAGGCTGGTCAATTCCGCAATCTGGCGATTGAGACGCTGCAGGGCCGTGTCCTTGCCGGCTGATTCCTGTGTGGCAAAATATTGCGACAGCATGAAGAGTGACATCAGGAACGTGACGACGAGCAGCAGCGAGGACAGCACGTCGACGTAGCCGGGCCAGAATTCGCCATGATAGGAGCTTCGTCGCGTCCGGCCCTGCGCCATATCACGGCGTCCTGTTCTGGAAGCTCTCCGCCAGCGCCTTCAGGGCGCCTGCGACTTCCGCCTGCTGATTGGCCTGTTCGTCGACCCATTCGCGCACGACCTTCTGCTCGTTGCGCATGAGCGTGACGAGCTGATTGACGCCGCGGGCAAGCTCGCGCACCGAATCGTCAGTCTGGCCCGGCGAACCGCCGGGAGTGGCAACGGCCCCGTTCCCGTTCTCGCCGATCTTGGTCGAGAGGTTCTCGATCGCGCGCTGCATTTCATAGACGGCGGAGGTCAGCTGGCGGCTTGCCTGGTCGGTCGCAGCCATTGTGCCGGGTGTGAGTTCGGTGATGCCGGAAAGCCATTCTTCCAACTCGTTGTAGAAGCGATTGTGCGCGTGGCTCGCCTGCAATTCCAGGAAGCCCAGGACGAGCGAGCCGGCCAAGCCGAGCAGCGAGGACGAGAACGCGGTGCCCATTCCCTGCAGCGGAGCGGAAAGTCCAGCCTTCAATTCGTCGAACACGGCCACCGAGTCACCGGACGTGTCGAGCGACTGGATCGTCGCGCCAACGGATTGCATGGTGGCGAGCAGGCCCCAGAACGTGCCGAGCAGGCCAAGGAACACGAGGAGGCCGACGAGATAACGCCCCGTGTCGCGCGCTTCGTCCAGCCTTGAGCCGATCGAGTCCATGATCGAGCGCATCGAGACGGTGGCCAGCGACAGCGAACCTGTGCGGTCGCGCAGCATGTTGGCCATGGGCGCCAGCAGGATGGGGCGGTGGTCGATCGCCAAGCCCGGATCTGAAATCCGGAATGCGTTGACCCAGCGGATTTCCGGATAAAGGCGGATCACTTGCCGGAATGCGTAAATGATGCCGAGACCGAGAACGCCGACGATAAGGCCGTTGAGGCCAGGGTTGGCCATGAACGAGGCGATGAGCTGCTGATGCAGGATCGCGATCAGGAAGCCGACCAGCGTCAGAAAGATGAGCATGCGCACGAGAAACACGCCGGGAGGTGTCATAGTGCGTGTAAGGGGTGCGGAAAGGGCGTCGGTCTGCCGCTTCTTTGCCATTCCGTGTCTCCGGAGGGAGGTTCAGGTTGAGGGGGACCTTAACCGAAGCCCGTGACAGCGCAACCCGGCAGGTCCCTGCGTGTTGCCCCATTGCCGCCAGAAAGTGCCGGCGGGGCGTGCCGCCCAATTGCGCGAGCCCTTTTGGGTGCTTGGGCATTGCGGCAAGTTTCAGGACCCGTCTTGTTATCTTCGAATTCATCGTTGCCGTAACCTGCATCTGCGCTGGCCCTTGATGCAAACGCGGTGCGCGCCAGAATCTTCCAGTCTCATCTTAAGATCTCTCAGCCTTGCCGCGACTTCGCCGCGACTTGCCACGCCATGGCCGCAGTGGGGTCAAAAAACTCCCCTACCTCGAGCGTCATGGATCATGAGGGGGCAAGATCATTCGTCGGATCTAGATTTGCGCGTGCTCGTCCCGGCAACCGTTGAGCAATGGTCAAGGCCGCTCTCGTGAAGAGTGATGAGCCACCTTGACTGCAACGGCAACAGGAACGCTCAGCGTACCAGTGGAGAGCGGGACCCGTCATGGCTGAATACAGGTCTGATGCCGGGGAGTTGGACGCGATGCGTCGTCAGATGCGCGCGGCTTTCTCCGGCG
>CAZZPH010000218.1:481-5065 GCA_964655725.1 uncultured Hyphomicrobium sp. | reverse complement strand
ACCTTCGGCGTCGATTCTGGCTTAGGTTGCCGCCTACAACACGAGACTGCGCCACCAGGAGGACATCATGCGCATCGGCGTTCCGACGGAAATCAAGAGCAACGAGTTCCGCGTGGGCCTCGTGCCGGGCTCCGTCCGCGAGCTCACGGCCAAGGGACACACCGTTTACGTGCAATCGGGAGCGGGTGCCGGCATCTTCGCCGACGACGCGACGTTTGAAGCCGCGGGCGCCAAGATCCTGCCCGACGCCGACGCCGTTTTCGCTGAGAGCGAGATGATCGTGAAGGTGAAGGAGCCCCAGAAGGTCGAGTGGGAGCGCCTGCGCCCGGACCACATCCTGTTCACGTATCTACATCTGGCGCCCGATCCCGATCAGGCCAAGGGGCTGCTTGCCTCGGGTGCGACGGCGATTGCCTATGAGACGGTGACGGACGCTGCGGGCGGCCTGCCGCTGCTCGCGCCGATGAGCGAGGTTGCGGGGCGCCTGTCGATCGAGGCGGCCGCGATCGCACTGCGCCGCCCGACGGGTGGGCGCGGTGTTCTCATGGGTGGCGTTCCGGGAGTGAGGCCGGCCAAGGTCGTCGTGCTGGGCGGCGGTGTCGTCGGCACACATGCGGCCCGCATGGCCGTGGGCCTGGGCGCGGAGGTTTCCATCCTCGACAAATCGATGCCCCGCCTGCGTCAGCTCGATGAACTGTTCGAGGGCCGCGTGCGCACACTCGCCTCGACACTCGATACGGTCGAGAGCGAGGTTCTCGCCGCCGACGTCGTGGTCGGTGCGGTCCTGGTGGCGGGGGCCAGCGCGCCCAAGCTGGTGACGCGCGAAATGCTGGGACGGATGAAGAAGGGCGCGGTGCTGGTCGATGTTTCGATCGATCAGGGCGGCTGCTTTGAAACGTCGCATCCCACGACGCACGCCAACCCGACCTTCGAGGTTGATGGCATCATTCACTATTGCGTCGCCAATATGCCGGGCGCCGTGCCGGTGACGAGCGCGCAGGCCCTCAACAATGCCACCTTGCCGTTCGTGTTGAAGCTCGCCGAAAAGGGCCTCGCCGCCTTCGATCGCGATCCGCATCTGGCGGCCGGGCTCAACGTCAAGGGCGGGCGCATCATGCATCAGGTCGTCGCCGCCTCGCTCGGCTTCGACAGGCTTGACCAGGGAAACCTGTTCCCCGTCGCGGCGGAGTGACCTGACGCGCGACGGGTCGATGATCCAAGTCAGGGTCGTTGATGAAGAGGGGCCGCCACCTCCGCGGCCCCTCCTTCTTTGTCTGCAATTCTGAAGTGGTCCGCTTTCAACGCTCAGGATCGAAACGCAGCGGCAGCGCGATGGGCCCCGTGTTTCCGCTGTCGGGCAGCCACTTGGGCTCGCCGTCGTAGGCGATGTTGCGCAGACGCTGTGAGAGCATTTTCAGCGCTTCCGTCATGTCCACCCGCGCGATCGCATGTCCCAGGCAATGATGGATGCCGCCGCCGAAGCCAAAGTGCGGCTTGCGCTTGGCGGCGATGTCAAAGCCCGGTGTGAACACGGCCGGATCCGTGCCTGCCGCCTCGGTGAAGAGATGCAGCGTCGTTCCCTTCGGTATGGAGAGGCCGCGAAACTCCAAGTCCACGGTCGCCTCGCGCGTGACCCACGTCGTCGTCGGCCGCAAGCGCATCACCTCCTCGACGGCATTACGGGCCAGGTCAGGCTCGCGCGCCAACAGTTCCCATTGATCGGGGTTATCGACAAACAGGCCGGCGGCAAGACCGATCTGGTTGCGGGTGGTGTCGATGCCGCCAAACACGGCGAGCACGATCATGTCCTCCAGTTCCTGATCGCTGAGGTGATCTTTGTCCTCGTTGGCGCTGATCAAAGCGCTGATAAAATCATCGCCCGGAGTTTGCCGTCGCAGGGCGATGACCTTGCGGGCGTATCCGAAAAGCTCATCGGTTGCCGAATTGATCAGGCTCTGATCACGATTGTAGGTGACGCCGAGCGCCAGCCCCATGCGCGTGGCGAGATTGGCGAGATGTTGCCAGTTGCCGTCAGGCAGTTGAAGAAGTGTCATGATCACGCGCGTGGCATAAGGCTCCGAGAACGCGCTCATCAACTCGCACCGTCCCGTGCCCGCAAACTGGTCGATCAGGTCATTGGCGATGACCGCAAATTTGGGCTGAAGACTTGCAATGAAGCGGGGCGCGAAGGCGGGATTGGCGAGTCGCCGCAGCCGCTTGTGATCCTGACCCTCCTTGTTGAGGAGCATGCGCAGCCACCAGTCAGCAAAAGAGCCGGAGGCCTGATTGTGCGCCGGCCATTTGTGGCTGCCTTGGCGCAGGCGTTCGTCGCGCAGGAGCAGATCGGTCTCCTCGTAACGCAGGATGGCAAGACCATAGGGCGTGCGGGCGTACCAGGACCGCGCGCGCGCCGCACGCACAGCCGGCGAACGGACCGAGAAGTCGGGGTCATCGACGTCGAAATAGGCAATGTCCGAATTGGCGGCAGGATTGTTAGCCATAGCGGCGTCCGGACTGGCGTCCGGATCGGCCTGTGTGGCGCGCGTGTCGCGCATGAGGCCTCGTCTCCATGTCTCGAAGACCCGGCTCGGATGCAGCGAGCCATGACTGGCCGGAAATGTACGTCACTCCAGAGATGTTGTCAGCAGGTGTTGCGCTGTGCACGCGATAGCGATGGCGCGGGATGGGACGGGCATCGGGCCGGCCTTTATGCCGGCCCGAAGTAGCGGCAGCGAGGGACAGGGCGGGATCAGTTCACGGCGCCGGGGTGGTCGCGCATGGCCTTGGCCGAGAGGCTGTTCGTGTCGGGCTTGGACGTAGGATTGATCGTTCTGCCGTTCGAGCGGACGCCGGGATGATCGCGCATCGCCTTTTCGGCAAGGCCCAGCCCGCCGGCCTGCAGTCCGGTAAAGGGGGCGAAGCTCGATTGAGTGCCCGTGACGCCGGGGTGATCGCGCATCGCCTTGGACGCCAGATCGCTGGCGGCAAATGAGAGCGTGCTCGTGGTGGCAACGAGGACGGCGGCAAGAATGGTGGCCTTCATTGTCGTTCTCCTTGGATGTCGATGTGTGACGGGGTTGAAGAGAGCGACGGTTCGAACTGTCGATGGAGATTACGCGGGGGCTGCGCGGTGGTTTCAGAACGCAACATGACGAGTTGGAAAGATTGTGCCGCCGCGCGCGGGCTTCCGGCCCGGCGTTGACTGACGCGGCAGACATCCAGGAAGCAGTGCCCAAGCTCAGGCCGCGGGGGATTTGGCGAGCGAGGCGCGGCGTTGGCGCTCGAAGTGCAGCACGATCAGTCCGCTGGCCGCGGCCGCGAAAAAGCACCAGACCGATGTGAACGCTTCCCAGTAGGCGAAAAATGCCACGAGGGAGCCCAGTGTGACGATGATGCCGAGATTACGCACAATTGGGAGCGACGACAGCATCAGGCTCAAGCACGTCGCGACGGGATAGAGCACGCGGATGGTGTCCGGCAGATCGGGTGTGGGACTGTAGACGATGTGCCCGCCTGCGATGACGGCGGTGCGCGGCGCCACATGCAAAGACCAGATGAAGTAAAGCCCGACCACGATACCGGCGGCGAGGCACGCTGTGATCCAGCGCCGGCGGACGGCATCAGGTTCAATAACCAGAGCAGAAAGTGGCGCATAAACTGGCCAGATCACCAGCGCGAAGACAAGGAATATCTGTGTCAGGTCCCATGCCGCCGGCCCGGTGGGGGAGAGCGGCAGGGCGAGCCAGAGAGCGCCTTCGACAGCTTGTTGTGCTGCAAACAGCAGAGGCATGCCGGCAAGCGGAAGTTCCGCGCGCGTGCGTGTCCGCGCAAGTGATGCCAGTCCACAAGCCCCCGCGACGGCGGCTGCGGCAAAACTTGCAGGAGCAGAGAAGCACATGAGCGGGGACCTCGGTTGCGGATTTGTTGCCCCGCGGTGTTCTACTTCAGACTTGGAAAATTGAACTCCGCACCGGCGCGAATGCCGGTGGGCCAACGGGCTGTGACGGTCTTGATGCGCGTATAGAAGCGCACGCCTTCAGGACCATAGATCGCGTGATCGCCAAACAGCGAGCGCTTCCAGCCGCCGAAGGAATGATAGGCGACCGGAACAGGGATCGGCACGTTGATGCCCACCATGCCCACCTCGATCTTGTCGGCGAAGGTGCGGGCCGCATCGCCATCGCGCGTGAAAATGGCGGTGCCGTTGCCATACTCGTGCGTGTTGATGAGGTGGGCTGCCTCGTCGAACGATTGAGAACGTACGATGGAGAGAACGGGACCGAAGATCTCCTGCTTGTAGATCGCCATGTCACGGGTCACGCGATCAAACAGCGAGCCGCCGAGAAAGAAGCCGTTCTCATAGCCCTGCAGTACGAGTCCGCGCCCATCGACGACAAGCTCAGCGCCTTCCTTGACACCCTGGCCGATGAGATCGCTGATGCGCCGCTTGGCTTCCGCCGTCACGACGGGTCCCATCTCGGCGTCGGGATCGCTCGCAGGACCGATCTTCAACGCACGCACCTTCGGCGCCAGGGCTTCCACCAGCCGGTCGGCCGTCTTTTCGCCGACAGGGACGTCGACCGA
>CAZZPH010000218.1:0-471 GCA_964655725.1 uncultured Hyphomicrobium sp. | reverse complement strand
GTAGCCCGCGCCCATCAGCGCATCGACGGCCTGGTCGATGTCGGCGTCGGGCATGACGATCATGTGGTTCTTGGCCCCACCGAGCGCCTGGACGCGCTTGGCATTTGCGGTGCCGCGCGCGTAGATGTATTCGGCAACGGGTGTCGAACCGACGAAGCTCACCGCCTTGATGTCGGGATGATCGAGGATGGCGTCGACGACCTCTTTGTCGCCGTGCACGATGTTGAATACGCCGGGCGGCAGGCCCGCCTCCTGCATCAGCTCCCAGATCAACATGGTCGAGGAGGGGTCGCGCTCAGAGGGCTTCAGGATGAAGGTGTTGCCGCAGGCGATCGCGATGGGGAACATCCACATCGGCACCATGACGGGGAAGTTGAAGGGCGTGATGCCGGCCACGACGCCTAAGGGCTGGCGGTCGGACCAGCTGTCGATGTCGGCGCCGACGTTGCGCGAGAACTCGCCCTTCAGAAG
>CAZZPH010000217.1:0-5066 GCA_964655725.1 uncultured Hyphomicrobium sp. | reverse complement strand
GAGTTGACGTCGATGGCAACGAGCGCCTCGGTCTGATTGATGACCAGATAGCCACCCGAGCGCAGGGTCACAAACGGGCTGAACATCGCATTCAGCTGGCGCTCGATGCCGTACTTGTTGAACAAGGGCTCGGTGGACGTGTGCAGAATGACATTCTTGGCATGGCTCGGCATGAGCATGCGCATGAAGTCCTTGGCCTCCCGTTGCGCGTGCTCGCCGGCAACCACGATCTCCTCCACATCCTTGTTGTAGAGATCGCGAATCGAACGCTTAATGAGGTTGCCTTCCTCATATACGAGGCTGGGAGCCGTCGACTGTAGTGTCAGATCGCGTACACTTTCCCACAGCCGCAGCAGGTACTCGTAATCGCGCTTGATTTCCTGGCGCGTTCGGGCTGCGCCGGCCGTGCGGATGATAAGCCCCATACCCTCGGGAACATCGAGTTCGGCGGCGATCGCCTTCAGGCGCTTGCGGTCCTGCGGGTTGGTAATTTTGCGGCTGATGCCACCGCCGCGGGCGGTGTTCGGCATCAAGACAGTGTAACGGCCGGCCAGCGACAGGTACGTGGTCAGGGCCGCGCCCTTATTGCCCCGCTCCTCCTTCACGACCTGGACGAGTACGACCTGACGGCGCTTGATGACCTCTTGGATCTTATAGCTGCGCGGACGGCGGCGCGGCCGTTCGGGCAATTCCTCCAGCGCATCCTCGGACCCGGTCTGCTCCACGGCTTCCGGCTCGGCCGCCCCGTTGACGACCTCCTCGACAGCCTCATTCTCGACCAAGCCTATGGGGGCCGGCGCATCCGCGATATCAACCGACGAATCGTCATGGGCCGCATCGTCGTCGGCCGCATCGTCCTCAGCCGAAGCCAGCTCTTGAGCCTCCTCCGGATCGTACTCTGCCACGCGCGAACCCGGCAGACCGCCGGCAACGCTGCGCTCCGCGGGCCAATCCGGCTCCTCGCTCAGGCGCTCATCCCGCGGCAGCGTGGCTTCTGCCACGACGCGGGAGGGCTCCTCGTCGTCGTCGCCGGCGTCGGCGTCCGGGAGGGAATCCCTGGCCTCGTTGGCCGAAGACGCCCCATCACCCGCTTCGGTGACGTAGGTGCCATCCTCGTCGTCTTCGCCCAGATCATCGACAAGCTCGTCGACAAAATCCTCTCCAGATTGGTCTCGATCCCCTTCGCCCTCATCGAGCGCCGGGCGCGCCTTAACGTGTCGCTGGCGCCTGCGCGCCAGCCGTTCGGCGTGGGCATCGGCCGCGGCTTCCTCGGCGGCCTCCGCCGCAGCTTCCTCCTCCAGCAGCGCCTTCCGGTCGGCCACCGGGATCTGATAGTAGTCGGGATGGATCTCGTTGAAGGCGAGAAACCCGTGGCGATTGCCGCCATAATCGATGAACGCGGCCTGGAGCGAGGGTTCTACACGGGTAACCTTGGCCAGATAGATATTGCCGCGCAGGAGTTTGCGGGCCGCGCTCTCGTAATCGAATTCCTCTACGCGGCCATCACGCAATACGACGACCCGGGTTTCCTCGGGATGCGTTGCATCGATAAGCATTTTGTTGTGAGACATGGAGTGTGGTCCTTGGCGCGCTGGCTTGGGCCGGACCCGCTCCATGGCGTGCGGCTGCATTGGGCCGCAAGCGCGAACGGGTAGCGCGCGTGTTTCTGGTTGTTGAAGGGATGTTGGATATGCGTTCGGGTGCGCAGCCCCGCTGGCGTTGAACGCCAGAGGTGGCCGGCTCGATAGAGCCGGAATCCAGTATACGGAGCTGCACTCGTGTTGGGCATGCGTCGTCAGCCATCTGGGCCGTAGGAACCTGCCGTTCGGCAGATCCCCGGCGGCCGGGGGTTCACAGGGCCGGTATCCCGCCGATCGCTTCGCGACCGTACACGGCAGGATCCGCTGGACCGCAGCTCGAGGGGCCTCTTGCGAGACGATCCCACGATCGGGCTGCGTGGCGAGGGACCGAACAAAGCCTGTCCCAGCGCCAGAAGTAACGTTCAGACCTTCCTAGTTGCCAACGCCAACGCCTTGATCTCACTCATTTTCATGAATTTTAGCGAGATGGGTCCGTTAGCTCCGGCGGTTCTAGAGCCCTTCCGCAACGGGGTCGTCTCATGTGACCGGCACAACCGAACGGTCTGTCCTCAGCGGATATTCACGCCATCCGGATAGACCAGGGTGGGATGCCTTCACGGTTCCGACGAGATGCGGAATAGCGTTACGCATAGCAACAGTAACGGGTTCGCGGCAGACATGACAAGCATGATATGTTGCCGGGCCTTCAATCCCGCCGCCGTACCGATTGTCCACAATCCTGCCAACGTGCGAATATTCTGTTAACTATCATGCGATTCTGGGAACGGGGCAGGCGGTCCGCACAGTCTGGCCAGGCTCGCTTTGTGCTCGTTCCTCACCTGCCTTGGGGAAGACTGTCACCTTGTATGTCCCTCGTCTCACAGCCGCCGTGAGAGTGTTGGCGACCGTCGCGGTCGCGCTTTTCGCCATTGGGTGCCTTATTGCTGGGGGCGCGATCTGGCCAAACTTGACCACAACCGCCACCGCCGAGTCGTTGGACAATGCCCCAGCCTGGGCAGCCAAGATCGAGGCGGCCCAGTCAGCGCAGGCCGGTGCCGCGGCCGTTCAAGTCGCCGCAGCCAAAGCCAAGGCCACCCACGCCGCCGTCCGCACCGAAGGCGATACGACAATCTTCGAGCTTGCGATGTCTCAGGGTGTGCCGGCAGAAATCTTCTCCCTATCAAACCCCTACAGGATCATCATCGACCTGCCCGACCTGACATTCGATTTGCCCGAGAGCGCCGGCCGTGTTCCGGTCGGACTGATCGAGACCTATCGCTACGGGCAGTTCGCGGAGGGCAAAGCCCGCATCGTCATCGACACGACAGGACCGGCGCGCATCAAGGGTGCCAGCATGGCTCATGCCACAGGTGGTCAGGGCGTCATCCTGCGGGTCGCCCTGCTGGCCACGGACGCGGCCTCCTTCGGCTCAGGCACGGGAGCTGGACGCCCCGCACCCGAAGAAGGGCCGAAAGACCCCACCCCTGCCCCGCTCAACCCGACAACCGGCGCGGCCCAGGATAAGCCCATCATCGTCCTCGACCCGGGACACGGCGGCATCGATCCCGGTGCGGTGGGCGCTGGCAATGTTCTGGAAAAGGACCTCGTGCTCTCGGTATCGCGGCGGGTACGTGCCCGCCTTGTCGCCAGCGGGCGCTATCAGGTCGTGATGACACGCGACAAGGACGTCTTCGTTTCACTCGACCAACGGCTTAAGATCTCACAATCGAATGCAGCGGCACTTTTCATCTCGCTCCACGCCGACTCGATCGATCAACTCGACGTCGCCTCGAGCATTAAAGGCGCCACCATCTACACGCTATCGGAGCGCGCCTCAGATGCCGAAGCGCGCGCCATGGCGGAGAAGGAGAATGCCTCCGACCTGCTTGCCGGCCTCGATGTCGCGGAGGGCGACGACAGTGGACAGGTTCGCAGTATCCTCATCGACCTGATGAAACGCGAGACGGCGAATTTCTCCACGGAGTTCTCCCGCACACTGGTCGGCCAGATGCGTTCAAAGGTCTCCCTTGCCCCTAAACCCCAGCGCTCGGCAGCCTTCAAGGTCTTGAAGCAAACCCACGCGCCGTCCGTCCTCATCGAACTGGGATTTGTCAGCAACGCCGAGGAAGCCCGGCAGATGCAGTCCGCCCAGTGGCAGGAACGGGTTGCCGGCGCGATCGTCGCCGCCGTCGATCGGTACTTTTCCAAGCGTGCCAACAACCTGCCTTAAGCACTCCTCAATCCCGGTTCACCTCGCTGTGCTCTGCGGCTGTGACCAGCATCCCGCGCCGGGACCCGATCCGTGGCACCCAGCCCACATTTGTCCAAGAATGATAAACAGTTTTCAGGTTTAACTGGGCCTGACGACGTAGCGCCACAATCCATGGTATGTTCTGCTGCTCGAATGTGATTGCTGCAGCGCAGCACACCCGATACAACGGCACCTGCCCCCGGACGGACATTAGCGGAATTCATGCGAGCACCGGTCTACCCACCGCCTGTCAAACCGGCCCGCAAACGCCGGCGCAAGAGCCTGCTGCTCGGCTTTCTAGGCTGGAGCTTCGGGTTGCTTGTCGCCGTTTTCCTCGCGGGCTCGGCGGGGGTTGGCTACCTGCTCTGGCAGGCCTCGCAGGATCTACCGGATTACGAGAGCCTCGCGAAGTACGAGCCCCCCGTGATGACGCGCTTTCACGCGCACGACGGTTCGCTGATCGCAGAATACGCGCGTGAGCGGCGTATTTTTGTGCCGATCAACACAATTCCCAAGCAGGTGATCGCGGCATTCCTCTCAGCCGAGGACAGCCGCTTCTATGATCACGGCGGCATCGACTTCCAGAGTCTAGCGCGCGCGGCCATCAAGTTCATCGAGACCAAAGCCACGGGCCGCGGTAGCATTCAGGGCGCCTCGACCATTACCCAACAGGTGGCCAAGAACTTCCTGCTGACAAGCGACCGGACCTTTGATCGCAAGATCAAAGAAGCAATCCTTGCCATCCGGATCGAGCGCGCTTTTCCTAAGGACAAGATCCTCGAACTTTATCTGAACGAGATCTACCTGGGCATCGGCGCTTATGGCGTCGCGGCCGCGGGACTTGCCTACTTCAACAAGGAACTGAAAGACCTGACACTGGAAGAGGCGGCCTATCTCGCCGCACTGCCCAAGGCGCCCAACAACTACCACCCGTTCCGTCACCGCCAGAAGGCGACCGAGCGGCGGGACTGGATTCTCGGCGAGATGGCCGACAATGGCTACATCTCGCGCGAGGAAAGCTCCGCAGCGAAAGCAATCCCACTGTCGGTCAATTTCCGACCGGGCGGCGCGCGAATCTTCGCGGCTGAGTACTTCGCCGAGGAAGTTCGGCGCTCCATACACAATCAGTACGGCGAAGAAAAACTCTACGCGGGCGGCCTGTCGGTCCGCACCACGCTTGACCCGCGCATGCAGGAGATGGCGCGCCTGACGCTCATCGACGGGCTCGTGACCTT
>CAZZPH010000216.1:0-5078 GCA_964655725.1 uncultured Hyphomicrobium sp. | reverse complement strand
GTACCCGAGGTGACCGTTACGGTATTGCCGACACGCGCGCCGATCTTGGTGGCAAGCCTGTCTCCCAGAATGATCGCATTGGAGGATTTGTAGAGCGAGTTGATGTCGCCCTGGCGGATCTGGGTCGCGAGTTTGGAGACGCTGGTCTCGCGCCGCGGATCGATGCCTGTGATGTTGGCGGCCGTGTCGCGTCCGGCATAGCGGATGACACCGCGGGACTGCACGGAGGGTGCAACCGCGCCGTCCAGCCATCCTTCCAGAGAGGCCATGATCGCGAAGGGGTTCTTGATGCCCGGCCGGATCGCTGGCGTGCTCAGTCCCGAAAATGCAACGGCCTGATAGAGGTCCTCGGCTGGCTGACGCGGGGGCTCGCGCCGCTCGTCGCTGACTGTGATGTGAGGAAGGCTGTCCACCAGTTGGGTCACGAAATCGCGCTGCGATCCTTCCATCAGCGCCGCCATCATGACGGAGAAGCCCACGCCCATTGCCACACCCAGGAGCCCCACCAGTGTCTGGCGCAATCGTGAGCGCACGTGGGTTAGAGCAATGTCGAAAACGAGCTTCATCGTAGCTCGACCGCGATCGGACGGATGGCATCGCCCGTTGTGACGCCGCTCACATGCGGAGAGGCAATGGAGTCACCGATATCGAGCCCCTTGCGGACTTCCACCATTGTCGTGCCGCGAATTCCAACTTCGACTGGAGTTTCGACGATCCGCTGATCCTTGACGACCTGCACCGTGCCGTTCGCCACGGCCTCGGCGGGCACGATCACCACATCCAGAGCCTCCCGCACGATGATATTGGCCTCCACGCTCATGCCGATCTTCAGGGGCGTATCGTCGGGCAGAGTGAGATAGACGCGGAAGGTCTTGAGATCTGGATCGCCCGCCGGCGTAATGCTTGCAACAATCGCCGTCATCGGCGCGCCGGCTTGGGCCTCGTGGCGCAGGAGCGCTTTCTGCCCGATGGTAATCATGAGAATATCGTCTTCATTGACCTCCGCGACGACGCGCAAGGGGCGCGGCTGTCCGACCCACAAAAGCGCATCATTGGAGCCGATGCCGGCGATCTCGCCAATCTCGCCGTCGCGGCGCAGCACGATGCCGTCGATCGGTGAGCGCAATTGCAGGTCTTCGATGCGGACCTGAAGAGCGGCCATGCGGGCCTCTTGCTCGCGCACCTGGGTCAGCTTCTCGTCCAGTGTTGCGCGCGCGGCGGCATTGCGTTTTACGAGCGCATCGATGCGCGCCGCATCTTCTTTGAGACGGGTAAGCCGGGCCTCCATCTCCGCGAGAAGTGCGCGCTCCTCCCTGTCCTCCAGGCGTGCCAGAACCTCGCCCTTTTGGACCGCCTGGCCTTCGCAATTGCAGATTTCCACGATACGCCGGCGGCTCACGGCCGTGATCTTGGCCCACTGGACGGGCTCCACCGCCCCTGTCGCGTAGATCACCTCGGCGGCGTTGCCGAGCTTCGCGGTCACAACCTTCGCTTCAGGGCCGCGTGACAATCCATACCATGCCGCAAGGATCGCAAGTGCGAGCACGGCGGCTACGGCAAGCCGTCCCGGTCCGCGTTTCCTCCGTTGGCCATCATCTGGGCCGGAGGTCTCCTGATCGTGCCCCGGAAGATGTCCGAACCGCAGCCAGTCGAGCAGCGTGTCCGAGTACCCATCCCAGGTCTTGAGGCTCATGGCCTGCATCTCGCGTCCTCATCGTCCAAATCGGCCAGTTTGGCAGGCGGGACTGAAGCATCACGCCGATTTGGACATCATATAATTATGGCCCCTTCATATGGCGATGCGCTGACCAGGATCAAAGTCCCCCGTTACGCCGCCTCACCTTGAGGCGGTGGCCGGGCTTCCTGAACAAGTCGTGTGCGGAGGAATGTCAGCGCAGAGCGGCCTTGGCGGCCTGATACCGCTTGGCTTCCTCGTCCCGGCAGGCTTGCTTCTGCTCGGACGTGGACTTGAGCTTGCAAGACTTGAGCCGCAGGGAATTGTAGACATAGGCGGCCTGGCGCGTCAGCGCTTCCTTGGCTTCGCCGGCTTTCTTGGCGAGTTCGGCGCCGGTCTTGGCGATCAGGCTTGGATTGTTCTGCTGACTGACGCCGGACGATTGTGTCCCCGTGTAAACAAGGCGGTCATCCGGACCGATGGCGCCTGCCTCTTTCAACGTTCGCTCCAAGTCGCTCTTTTCGGCGTCGGACAGAAGGTGCCAGCGCGGATCATCGATCGCGATGTCTTCTGCCCCGACGGCGGAACTCTGAATGAGCGCGAGGCATCCGAGCAACATTGCAATGATGCGGGTCATGACGGCACTCCTGCGGTTCTGGTGTCAGGCTTGGTGCGCGACGAAGCGCGTGCCCTTAAGAAATCCGATGACGACGAGCAACAGAACGTAGATGAGGGCGAGCGTGCCAGATTCGTTGCTGTAGCCCATCAGATCGAGGCCGACGGCAAGCACACTCGTCAGAAGCATTGGCGTAAAGAAGTCCCAGCCGTGGCCCAGATCGCGGATGCGCTTCCAGGCAAGCGCCAGCCACGGCCACCACACCCACACGGTCGCGATCTGCTGGATCTGTTTGACGTCCTTCGGCAGGCTGTCGGGCTCGGCAAGGAACTGGCCAATCGAATAGCCGAGGGCGGAACTTACCCCGGCTGCAACCGCAAGCCACAGCAGGAAGACGGTGATGCAGCCGAGCCAGAACTGCTTGCGGCCAACAGTACCCTTGAACGAGAAGAAGAGCTTCAGAAGATCCTGTTCCAGATCGACGGAACGGCCGAGCACGCCCAGCATGCGGACAGCAAGCGCATCGGCGTCAGCCTCGAAGCGTTCATGCGTCAGGCGCACCGCGTTGCGCTTTGCAAGCGGCTTGAGCGGCTCGGGCAGATCAGTTTCGCGGGGCATCGCTGTCTGATCGAGAAGAACAGGAATCACGGTGATGTCGCGGGCAAGCGCTGCGGCCACCTCCAGGCGTACGAAGTCGCTGGGATCATCGATGCGACGGCGTCCATCGGCGCTGGGCTTCAGCCACTCGGGTCCGATCATGACAAGGCAGACCTTGCAGCCTTGAAGCTGGCGGTCGAGTGCGGCTTCGAAATCGGCACCCGCGGCGATCGCCTCCACGTCCATGAAGATTTCCGCTTCGGCGAGATAGCGCGGCGCGAGATGTTGAAAAAGTCGGCCCGTCGCGTGCTGGCTATCCTGGCGGCGGTAGGAGATGAATACAGGTGAGGACATGGGGCTCTCGTCGGCAGCTGGGCCTAAGTCGTGTCAATTGCGGTACCAATTCGCGGGCTTGTCGAAGACGTCATCACCCTCGGCGAGAAATTGCCAAGGATCGGAATTTCCGATCTCTTTCAGGAGCGTGCCGGCCGGCAGCATACGCCAGGGACGCAGCGCAAAGCGGCGTGTCGCGTTATAGGCGTCGGAGGTTGAGGTGACCGGACCGGCCAGAACGCGCTTCTGTCCGAGTGTGTGGACGGCAACGTCGATGCTCAAGTCCAGGAGAATATACTCCTCGCTGTCCTCAGGGGCTCCCCACATGGCGCGCGCGTCACAAACTGGGCTTGCGCCGAGTGTTACTTCCATCATCTGCATGACGACGGGGATTGCGGCGCCAGTCGCTTGTTCAGAGTCGGCCGCCGACTCGCGTGGCCATAGCGTCACGGTCTTGCCCTCGAGGGGCGCCAGATCTTTCGCCTCCAGACGCCGGCCGCCCAAGGTCACACCGCTGGCATAAGCCCCGAAGTTGATCGAGGACTGCAGTTTCTCATTCATCTTTTCAATCGTCGTGTCACCTTCCAGAGCCGCGGACGTCATGGCTAGGATGACCTTTCGCAGCCCCTCCTGCTCGGTGGCGCTGAGCGAAGCGCAATTGTCGATAGGTGCCAATTCGCACACCGGCTTTGTCATGATCTCGTTGAGGATTTCTACGGATTTGAGTGCGCTGGCGCCGGAGTTGAGCAGGTCTTTCATCATCGTCTTCGCCGCATCCATGCCAGCTGCGCTGCATTCTCCGTCAGGTGACTGCGCGCAGCGCCGGGAGGCTACATTGATACAGGCCGATTTCAGCATGCCCGCGGACAACACGGGAGGTGGAGGAACACCATAGATCTCGATACCCCAACCGAGAGGCTCCTCCAGCCGCTCGATATAGTACCAATCGTCAGGCGGCACGGACAGGAATGCCAGCAGCAGGTCCGCCGGCATCTCGCGCGATATGGGCGTGTTGAGACGGTCGGCAAACTTCCACTTCGAGCTCTGATGAGCGGCAACGTCGAGGTCGCCGCCGCCGGTTTCGACTGCAGGAACGGCGATTGCCTTGAAGCTGGCGAGCGCGTCCTCATAGGCTCGCGTGGCGAGCGCTGCAGCCTCGGCAGGTGTCAGCAGGCACTGCCCCTTGTCATCTGTGAGCTTGTCGACGAGTCTGCACGCCTCGGTTTCGGGGAATTCCAGTCGCGGAGCATGAAATCCGAGTCTCGCCGAGTGATGCATGAAGCGGCCCGGATTGACATCCGCGAACACGAAAGAGCGGTCGCGCGCCGCAGCGCTCATGAATAGGATCGCACATGCCGAAAGGCACTCCGCGTCCGGTTCCAAAACCATCATCCAGCCTTTGAAGACTTCAGCGAGCTTCATGGCTTCGGCCAGGTCTCCACCGGTTGAGTAGAGACACAGCGAGAGGAACTCACCTTCCGGCGCCTGGCCGAGCGCGGTGTTCATTCCTTCTGCGAATGCTTCGACAAGGGGCCGCAGGCGTTCGGCGTCTCCGGCGCGTATCTCGCCGATGAGCTTGCCATTGCAGTGCGGGGTAAAAAAAAGCGGCGCGGGGGAGTTGCGCCGGTCATCGATATCGTCCTGGAAGTCCGCGGCCATGGCCGAAGGAGCGGCCTGCGCGCACAATAACAAAAGGATGGTGAGGGGGAACCTCAATGCTGCGAGGATTGCGCGAGCCGCGCGAAACTGGGCACAAAACAGAGAACGAAACGAAAAATGTGTCATTGCCACCACCGGAAACGGAACTGGGCAACCAAAGTGAAATTGACTTGACCACGCAATTTATATCATCAGGCG
>CAZZPH010000215.1:0-5080 GCA_964655725.1 uncultured Hyphomicrobium sp. | reverse complement strand
AGACGGTAACGGATCTGGTCTGACCAGAAGCGCTCAAGGCGCATCAGGGCTTTGTTGAGGCCTTTCAGATCGTCCCCGCCCACGCCGCCGACGGCTTCGATGGACCCCAGCTGGCGCTGATACAGGTTCTGGACGATCTCGCACGCCTCAAGACCCTTATCGGACAGGCTCACCCGTACGCTCCGCCGATCGGTCTCCGAGCGCTTGTAGTGAATATAGCCCATGTCGACGAGCTTCTTCAGGTTGTAGGACACATTTGAACCCAGGTAGTAGCCGCGGCTCTTGAGTTCGCCGGCCGTCAATTCGCTCTCGCCGATGTTGTAGAGCAACAGCGCCTGGACGCTGTTGAGCTCGGAACCACCCTGACGGTCGAACTCGTCCTTGATGACGTCCAAGAGCAACCGATGCAAACGCTCGATCAGGCGCAGGGCCTGGAGATACTCGCCGCGGAAGGTTTCATCCTGGACATGGGCGCGCATACGCGCGTCGAAAGCCACTGTCATTGCCCTGCCTCTTGCCTGTTTGACGTATCGCCCCGGTTGTTTTGAGGTTTCCGGGTTCGAAGGCGAGAGTAGCGCGGACAACTAAAAGTTACCTGAATAGGTATAGTAAAAGAATAGTAACGGCCCTTACGGATAAGTTTTTCTTAATGCTGTTTCCGCGAGTGAACTTTAGATGACTATATTGTTGTTCTGAACAACCGGCACCTTGGACCACGACGCCGGCAAGAACGACGCCCCTCAAGCACGCGCCGCCTGCATCTGTGCGCGCGTGGGCAGATCCAGTTCTCCCGCGCCGAGTGGCGCAAAATACCGCTCCACCATTGCTGGCGTCACGTCCTCGATGCGTGCCGGCCGCCAGCGAGGCGTGCCATCCTTATCGACCAGGAGTGCGCGCACGCCTTCGGCAAAATCGCTGTCCTCCAGAAACCGGCACGCCAGCCTGTAATCCTGATGGAGAACCTCGCGCAAGTCGACGCCAGCGGCGGCCTGGACATGGCGGCTGGTGATCGCCAGAGAAAGCGGGGCACGGGCGCGCAATTCTGCGGATACCTCGCTCGCCCAGACGCGATGCACGCCCCCCACACGGCCGAGCCGGGTGAGAATATCCGCCACGTCCGTGCCGGAGAAGCAATCTGCGATGACGCCGTAGAACGGCTCCAGGTCCCCGGGACCTGGATCGGCATGCAGCCCGTCGAGAAGGGGATCGACAGGCGCTGCATCAGCCAATCCGGCGGTGATGGTGGCGAAGTCGGCGCGCTCAATGCAATGCGTGACGAGGCCCAGCCGCAACGCATCCGCGCGTCCAATCGCCCGGCCCGTCAAGGCAAGATAACGCCCCACGCCTGCAGGCATCCGGGCAAAAGCGTGGCACACACCTACATCGGGAAAGAGCCCGATCAGCGTTTCAGGCATCGCGAACTGATACCCCGCGCCAGCGATACGATGGGTACCATAGAGTGTAATTCCAACCCCTCCTCCCATGACGAGGCCATCAATCAGGGAGACCAGCGGCTTGGAAAAGCATTCGATCCGCCAGTTGAGGGCATACTCGTCGCGGAACGTCTGTCGAGCACGTTCGATATCCTGGGCGGCGAGCCCCAGCACCTCGCGCACGTCCGAACCTGCACAAAACGCCTTGGGGGATGCCGATTGAAGGACCACAGCATAAATCTGGGGGTCGCGCGGATAGGCGCTGAACCAGTCGCCAAGCGCGGCGCGCATGGTACACGTGAGCGCGTTCAATGCCCGCGGCCTGTCAAGTGTGATCACGGCCGACGCCCCCGTGATGACCTGATCGACGCCCCGATCGACGCCCGGAATCTGCTCTTGCGGTGCTGGGAGTGTCACGGAAGGCCCCATTGAGGATACGACGGCATCTGGGAGAGGATGTCTTGATGACGCCTGCGGTTGTGCCGCCATGATTCGACGGTATAGGAATACTGAAAAGCACCCAATTCCAATGCGCGCATTTGACCAGCGCGGGTGCCAGACGTGGACGAACCGGGGAGCATAACCTGAATGGACGCAGCAACGTCCCGCGCGCGCCGGCTTCCAATCCGTGTCACCACCGCACTGAGTGCCACCGCCGTCGCTCTTGCGGCCGGATTCGGTGCGCTGGTGCCTGTGAACGCTGCGGATGTTGAAATTCCACTCAAAAAGCCGCGCGATGCCAAGGGGCGCGTGATCGTCGATCAGCCCGCCGCACCCGCCCCGGACGACGCCGTGGCCGGCACCTCGTCTGCATCACCCTCCCGCCAGGCCGCTCCACCCGGCGAACCTGTCCCCAACTGGCCCAAAACGGTGCCAGAAGCCAAAGCGGAAGCCGAGGCAAAAGCCAAACCGGAAAGCATTCCCAAAGCGTGGACCGAAGCGGAGATCGCGGACGCCAAGGCGCGCTGTAAAGTCATCCTGGACAAAATTGACGCCATCGTGCTGCCCGAGCCGTCATTCCGCCATGGTGACTGCGGGGCCCCGGCCCCTGTCCGCATCATCGCTCTCGGCCGCAAGCCCGAAATCGCCTTTTCGCCCCCGGCCGTTGTAACCTGCGGAATGGTCGGCGCACTCCACACCTGGGTCACCAAAGACCTCCAGCCCCTTGCTGAGCAGCATTTGGGCTCACCGATCATCAAAATCGAGAACATGAGCGACTATTCGTGCCGGAATGCCTATGGGCGCACCAAAACCAAGCTTTCCGAGCACGGGCGGGCCAATGCTCTCGACATCAGGGGTTTTGTAACGGCAAAGGGCGAATTGGCCTACGTCCTCGATGGTTGGGGGGAGACGCGGCGCGCGGCTGCAGCACGCCTGGAGGCCGCCAAGATCGCGCAAGAAAAGGCAGCGGCTGCCGCCCGTCCTGCTGAGGCCTCGGCCGGCACGAAGTCGACGGGCGGTGCGGCAGAGGTTCGCAGCACCCTGGTCGAAGGGGCTCCAGGCGCTGAAAGCTCAAAACCGGCCCATAGCATCGCGCCGGCCCATCTGGGTGGCCCTAAACCCGACAATCCGGCAGCCAGGACCAGCGTTCGGAAGTTCCTTCACGCGGCCCACCAGTCAGCCTGCAGGATATTCGGCACCACGCTCGGTCCTGAGGCCAATAACGCCCACCTCAACCATTTCCATGTCGATATGGCGCCGCGCGAACGGTCCAATTTCTGCCAGTAGCCGGGCTACTTGCGACACTCTTAGCGATTTTTGAATGAGGTTGGCGACGCAATCGTACCAATTCAGATCACAAACGGCGGCTAGACTACCTTTTGGTAAGGATATGCCGCCCATACTTCCTCCCAGTGGGGCGCGACAACGGGACGTGGGAGTACCGTAATATGTTCAATCACATTGAATTCTGCCTGGAGGAACTGGACTGCGAGATCGACGCGCTCGATCCAGCCCTGGTCACCTCCGATCAGCGCGAAACACTCGCGCTGCACATTGCCGAGATACGAGCCCTTGTTCAGGGGCTGCGCCTCGAAATCGTGGCCAATCGAGCAGATGGCCGCGATGAAAATGCCCTCGAAGATCTCTCAAACGAGAGCCATCACGAGCCCGCACCTGCGCCCTTGCAGGTAGATGCACTGACGCTCATCAAGGGCGTCGATGCTGAAACGGCGGGCGTCCTGGAGCAGGCTGGATGGCGGACCTTTACCGCCATGGCAGCCTGGAACAGCGCCGATCTGGCCGCGCTTGAAGAGGTCGGGATCTCCAAGCGGCGCGTGGCGCGCGAAAACTGGATCGAACAGGCCGCGATCCTGGCGACCGGCGGTTTCACCGCCCACGCCCAAGCTGCCCTGAGCGACGCTGTCGACGCCGACCGGGCAACCCCCGAAGCGGACGAAGCTGACATGGCCGGCGGCCAGAGCACCGGGGAGATCGATGCTGCCTGGACCTTGGATCCACTGATGCACACGATCGCAGTAGGTCACGCCGTGCCGCGCGATGTCCAACAGGATGCCGCATCGCCGCAAGTACCTGCGATCGCGCAGGACACTACACCGGACACCAGCAACGTTATCGCCTTTGAGCGCCCGGCGGGGACATGGCGCCGTCGCGCCGGACGGATTGCCGCCTGCCTTGCGCTGGCCTTGGGGCTGACCCTCATTCCCATGCAGCTCGGGGATGCACCAGCCATGACTGTTGCGTGGATGTTCGCAGCACTGTGATCGAGCTATGACCGGCCGGGTCGCCCGGCCGGTCACTCCATGAGCCAGGACTGACGTGCCTCCCCTGGACCACCCACTGGGCTCAGCTCAGAACCGACCATTCCCTGGTCGCAAATCATCCTCTCAAAGTG
Organism: uncultured Hyphomicrobium sp.; assembly: GCA_964655725.1. Classification (GTDB taxonomy): domain Bacteria; phylum Pseudomonadota; class Alphaproteobacteria; order Rhizobiales; family Hyphomicrobiaceae; genus JAGVSR01. Next base: position 793 of record CAZZPH010000215.1, on the reverse strand, counting down.
CGGGAAGCTGGCGGAGGCATTAGCGGCCTTTTCCATCACTGGAACCCCCTCTTGCCATCGGACCCGGCGCAGGCCGATAAGGGCGAGTACATTGTTCTCCCGGTGAGGTCCGACTTGCATGACAACGGCACGTGACACGAGCCAATCAGCCTCGACGCGCAGTGCCGCCGAGCCTGGCGCCGGCATCGGATTCCCTGCGATCCGCATGCGCCGTAACAGAAAAGCGCCCTGGTCGCGCCGGCTCCTCGCCGAAAACACCCTATCTGCCGCCGACTTCATCTGGCCGCTGTTCGTCCTCAGCGGAACAAACGTACGCCAGCCCATTGCCTCCATGCCGGGTGTCGAGCGCCTTTCCATCGACCTATGCCTCGAGGCCGCGCGCGAGGCGGTCAGCCTTGGCATTCCCGCGGTCGCGCTCTTTCCCTACACGGACCACAGCCTGCGGACCGAGGATGCCCGCGAAGCCTTCAATCCTGAAAATCTGGTGTGCCGGGCAACGCGCGCCATCAAGGACGCCGGGCTTGATTTGGGCGTGATCCTCGACGTCGCGCTCGACCCCTACACCAGCCACGGGCACGACGGCCTTTTGAGCGACGGGGTGATCGTCAACGACGCGACGAACGAAGCACTCGTGCGCCAGTCCCTGGTTCAGGCGGAGGCGGGAGCCGACATTCTGGCACCCTCAGACATGATGGACGGCCGCATCGGCCAAATTCGTGCCGCTCTGGAGGCTCACGGCCATACGGACACGCAGATCATGGCATACGCTGCCAAGTATGCCTCCGCCTTTTAT
>CAZZPH010000214.1:0-5091 GCA_964655725.1 uncultured Hyphomicrobium sp. | reverse complement strand
GGGCGTCATATCGTACTGGCGCGAATGCCACATCTTGGCCATCCAGACCGGCTTGAAGGTGCCGGTCGGCGTGGCATAGCCATATGCACCCGACGAGACGGACCACGTATATTTCGCCACTCCATTCTCTGAAACGGTCATACGCTGTGACGTCAGGTTGATGTCGATGGTCAGCGTTGGCGGCAACGGCGGAGCAGGCTTTGCAGCCGCTTCTGGAGCGGCCTCGCTCACGGCGGGCTCAACGGTCGTGGCGTTCTGCCGCTGATCCGGTACCTCCTCAGGAAGCACATTCGTCACTGCAGGTCCTGCCGCTGTACCCCCGGCAATCTCCTGCACGCGGCTCTCGCCGGCCGTCTCAGCCTGAGCGACACCCGCTGACCCTGCGGCCACCAGCAGTGCGGGCACCAGAGTGGCCAGTAGACGGGCGAGTATGAGGGTCTGTTTCACGACTGGGCCTCCAGAAGCATGACGCGATACGATGGCAGACGCGCATCTCGGACATTTGAATCATGAACCCGGATACGGCGTTACACGCGATTCGGGCAGTCCTTGATCATCGAATGGTGATCCGTGTGTTTCGCATCCCGTGCGCGCGCACGAGCGAAAACAGCATCCGCGCGTTGGCCGGATGCAGGCGGACACAACCCCGCGAAGCCGGCCGGCCCAGATCGCGGATGTGCGTGGTGCCATGAATTGCATAGCCCCCGCTGTAGAAAATCGAATGGGGCATCGGCGCCATGTCGTACTTGCGCGAGTACCAGTTCGGCTCGAGGCGGAACGGCCGATACGAGCCGCCGGGCGTAACATATCCGCGCTTTGCCGTAGAGACGGGCCACACATGAGCAAGCGAACCACCGACCCACACGTGCATCACTTGTGATCGCTTATCGACCCGAATGCGGACATCCGCCTCGGCCGTGCCGGACAAGGCCCCGCCAATCGCGATGAAGACCGCCGCAAGAATTGCGATACGCTTGAACACCACCAACTCCACACGCCACGCTGGCGTGCTCGGTCACGCCACAGAACGACTATGGAAAGTCAGAGTTAGCATAATCTTACCGCGCAAACGGAAATTGCAGCTCCCGCCCTCTCACGGCGCGCTCGCGGAGGCCCCGTTCATCAACGAAAAGGCCTGGAGCGCCCGCTCGCGGGCGATCGCATGATCAACCATCGGGAAGGGGTAGGTGTGACCAAGCCGTAGGCCGGCCGCAGAGAGAGCCGCCTCTGGCGCGGTCCACGGCGCATGAATGAAGCGCGCATCCAGGCCGCCGAGCTCCGGCACCCAGCGGCGCACGTACGCGCCCTCGGGATCGAATTTCTGCCCCTGCAACATCGGATTGAAGATGCGGAAATAAGGTGCTGCATCCGCGCCTGAGCCCGCAACCCATTGCCAACTGGCTGAATTGCTCGCCAGATCCGCATCGACCAGCGTATCCCAGAACCATGCCTCCCCCGCCTGCCAGGGAATGAGCAGGTGCTTGACGAGGAACGAGGCGGTGATCATGCGCACCCGATTGTGCATGGTGCCGGTTCGCCAGAGCTCGCGCATGCCAGCGTCCACGATCGGATAGCCGGTTAATCCCTTCTGCCAGGCCCGCAACTGCATGTCGTCCTGGCGCCAGCCAAAGGATTCAAATTCCGGCCGGAATGCGCGCTCGGGCAGATCAGGCCAGTGGAACAGCAGATGATAGGAGAACTCGCGCCACACGAGTTCCTTGAGGAATGTCTCCAGACCGCGATCATGCCCTGATTTCGCAGACGCCAGTGCGGCGGCCCGATGCCAGATCTGCCTCGGACTGATTTCTCCGCAGTGCAGATGCGGCGAAAGCCTCGATGTGGCATCCCGGGCGGGAAAGTTGCGCGCATCGGCATAATCTCGTAACGCCCGGGCCAGAAATGCGCTGAGACGTGCCTCGGCACCGGCCTCGCCCGGTTGCCACGTCTCCGTCAAACCCGCCGACCAATCAGGCTTCGACGGCAGAAAGCCCCATCGTGAAAGCTTCTCGCTTTTGAGCTTGCCAGCGGCCACTGGCACGTGGTCGGGTGGAGGGAGAGGGCGTGGTGGGGCTCCCAGCGCCGCTATCGCTCGCCAGAACGGCGTGTAGACGCGGTAGGGCTCGCCGGACTTGTTCCGGATGTTTTCAGGCTCTGACAACAGCGCGCCAGCGAACCGGCGCACTTTGAGACCAGCGGCACCTGCACGGTCCTTGAGCCCGGTTTCCTGGCGGATGGCCCAGGGCTCATAGGCGCGCGAAAAATAGATCGCGGATGCGCCTGTGACCTTTGCGATCTCGAGCAGGACATCCGCACTCGCGCCGCGTCTGAGGATGAGCGTGCCGCCCCGCTCCCTGATCGATTGCGACAGCGCGTCGAGAGAGTGATGGAGCCACCAGCGCGATGCGGCACCCGCGCGCCACGGGCCAGCCGCATCGTCGTCGAGAACATAAACGGGCACGATTGACCCTGTCTCGGTCAGCGCGGCCGTGAGAGCGCTGTTGTCGGACAGCCTGAGGTCGTTGCGAAACCAGACGATGATCGGCGTGTCGCCCATGTGCTCGACGGCCATGCTCTCGGTGATGAATTGCGCGCAGTGCCGCATGCCCTGACGGGGCTATGCCGGAAACTGTCCGGGCTCCAGGCCCGAATGCGTCTGCGTGGAAGGCCTGTACACGGTGTCAACGATGAGGGATGTGCGCTGGATCAGGAAGGACCGTACGGAACGACAACAATGTTCAGGCTCGAACACCGCGGATCAGTTGAACAGAAGCTCGAACAGTGTTTTGGGCTTCTTCTTTTTCTTCTGCGACGGGCGCTGAGCCTTGGCTCCCGCTCCACTCGGGGTTCCGGCAGCCGCCATCGGCTCGTCCCAGGGTGCCCAGCCGGTCGAATAGGGCTTGTTGGCACCTGTCGAAAAGCGGCGCACACCCGCCCCGGCCGCAGCGGCACCACCTGCGACCAAGGCTGGATTGACGGCGGACCTGATCTCGAACTCCTCCGTCAATCCGTCCAACGCCGCAACACTGACGCGCCCCTCTTCCCAGGTCCACTTCGAAACCTTGTCGCCCTCGCGCTGTGGGGTAATGGCCAGGACGCGCTCTCGTGACAAATCGACCAACGCGATCATTTCGGTCGGCACGCTGCCGCTCGTCGTGACCAGCGCGCCGCCGCTGAAGCGCAAAACACCAAATCCGTCATTCGGTGCTTCCTTCACCTCCCAATCGAGGAGCTTGGGCGTGCCGCTGCCCAGCATCTCCAGTGGGATGGATAACCGCGCAAAGTCGTCGGACAAGGCAAAGAACTGTCCAGCGCGCTCGACAACGCGCCACCCTAAGATCTCAGCCCCTTTGACAATGCGCTCTCCCGATAACTGCGCACCGGCGCCCAGCCTTTGCAGACCATCGCTCGCATCGCGGTAGCCTGGTCGCAGCACCAGAGCGCGTTCAAAATCCGCAATCGCGTCCGGCACCTTCCCCATCGCTTCGCGCAATTCGCCCCGCGCCCAGTAGACCTCGGCCCGCTCGTCATCGAGTTTCAATGCCGTCTCGATATCCCGCGAGCCCACGGCAATCTGACCGGCTTCCTTGTAGAGGAACGCGCGAATAGCGAACGCCACGGCTGAGCGCGGATCGAGGTCGATGGCGCGATTGAGATCGACAAACGCCTCTTCTAGAGCCGCCATGCGGGCGTGGGCCAGCCCGCGTCCCGTAAAGGCCGCCAGCAAACCCGCATTCAGGGCGATAGCCTGATTGAAATCCCTCAGCGCGGCAGGAATATCACCGGCGGCGAGATAGGCATCACCTCGGATGACATAGATCTCGGGGTTGGAGACATCGAAAGCGATGGCGCGCGAGAGGTCCTCGATCGCCTCCCCGTAGGCGCCCACGACGAGTTTGGCCTCGGCGCGGTTGCGATAGCCTTGGGCAAACTGGGCGTCCGCCGAAACAGCACGGGTGAAGTCACGCACCGCCGCGTGCGGCCGGTTGAGCGCAAGGTGAGCCCGCCCGCGTCCGCTGAACGGCGCCGGGTTCTGTGGCGAGAGTATAATGGCCTTGGTGTAATCACCGATCGCGTCACCGAGCCGGCCGACCTTCACATAGAGTGCCGCGCGATTGTTGTAGGCGGCAGCAAATCCGGGTGCCAGAACGACGGCACGGTCGAGGTCCTTTTCGGCCTCTTTCAGCAGGCCGAGCGATACGAGCAGATTTCCGCGATTGTTGTAGACGGCCGCGTATTCGGGAAAGAGCCGGGCGGCGGCATTGAAGTCCTCGATGGCCATCCGGATCTGGCCCGCGCGGGCATAGGCGACCCCCCGGTCATTCAGGAGCGTGGCGCGGCGGTCGTTGGACATCGCCGTATCCGCCAGCGCCGCGGTGTAGCTCGCGATCGCCTTCTCCGTCTCGTTGCGCAAGACGTGGATGGCCGCCATGTCCGCCTGGTCCGCGACAGGTGCGGGTGGGGATGGACTGTCTTGGGCTGGGGCGGCAGCGGATCCCAGCACGCCCACGATGACGGCAACGGCCACGGCGAGCAGCGGCCGCCGAGACGGGCGGATCGCACCTCGTGCCGCTCTGCGCTTCGCCGCCATGGTCTGGTCCTTCGTGCGCTGCACCACGCGGGTCTCCAGATTGGAATCGAGGCCCACCAATCCGTTTGGGGGAGAGGGCCTCTGGCGTCAAGTATTCAAGCAACGCAACTGCCACGCGATTATGGCCGCAGTCCGCCCCGGAGGCCCCAGAACAATCACGCCGGCAACTTGAAATCTGACCGGGAACGAAAACTCATGCCACCTCACCGGATCCTGCCGCACCTGAACCTGCTACCACTGGCCTTGCCGCCAGGGGCTCAACTGGCCCGATCGCGCAGGTCTGCCAGAACCACCGGGAGGATCTCCGGCAGATCCTCAGCAACAAGGCCGGGACCAAACCTGTTGGCCGCCTCGCCGTGCAGCCAGACGGCGGCGCAGGCGGCTTCGAAGGCTGGCATCGACTGCGCCAGCAACCCTGTGACGAAGCCCGCCAGCACATCACCCGATCCAGCGGTCGCCAGGGTCGGCGGAGCATTGGCGTTGATGGCGGCCCGCCCGTCGGG
>CAZZPH010000213.1:2695-5120 GCA_964655725.1 uncultured Hyphomicrobium sp. | reverse complement strand
CCTCAGGCTCACCAGACGATCCGCCTCGCCACACCGGACCGACGGTGTGGATGATGTACCTGGCGGGCAGGCGATAGCCCTTCGTGATCTTGGCATCACCGGTGTTGCACCCGCCCAGCAGTCGGCGCTCGTGAAGCAACTCCGGCCCTGCATCCCGATGGATTGCGCCATCGACGCCACCGCCTACCAGCAGCGAAGAGTTCGTGGCATTCACGATCGCGTCGACCGATAGCGTCTCGATGTGGCCCAAGCGGGCACGAATCTGCTGCGACATGAGTATCGTTGCCAAACGCCCGAGAGATGCCGCGCCCCGAAGGGCGGTTGAATGACTCTTCGCCCTTAAAGATGAAGCTTCATGCCGTGGTGTGATGCCACGAACCCCAGGCGCTCGTAGAACCGTAGCGCATCTTCCCTTGCCCTGTCCGTAGTCAGTTGAACCATCACGCAGTCGCGGTCCCGCGCACGCTCGATGGCACATTCAATCATCGCCCTGCCGATGCCTTGGGAGCGTGCTCCTGAAGCAACGCGAACCCCTTCGATCAGCGCTCGCCACCGGCCCTGATGGGTGAGACAGGGGATGAAGGTGAGCTGGAGCATGGCCATGGGAGCACCATCAAGAACGGCGACCATCAGTTCGTTGTTGGAGTCCGCCTCGATCGCGGCAAACGCCTCTTCGTAGCCGGACGCGAGCGGGGTGGAGAAGACTTCACGTTGAGCACCGAGCGGATCGTCCGCAAGCATGCGGACAAGTGTCGGCAGGTCGTCGTGCCGGGCAGCCCGGAACGTGACGGTACGCGCCTTGCTGCTGGACGAGTTCACGGATGTATTCTCATGGGGCTCCGCATCCTGTTCCGACCAAAGACGAACAGCACGCGCGTCACCTTCTCAAGGCCTTGGCGCTCGACCGCAAAAGGGCCGCGTGCTGGCGCGTGGCACGGCCAACGCATGATCGCAACCCATTCATGCAGCTTGAACGCGTCCACACGGCTTCACGACTGAACATGAGGCGCTCTCCGACCGATGCGGCTGCTCACGGCTGGGTCTCGTGTTTCCTCAGAATCTTCTCCATTGCCCTGCCCTTCGCAAGCTCATCGATCAGCTTGTCCAGGTAGCGGATCTTCTGCATCAGCGGATTTTCGACCTCTTCGACGCGCACACCGCACACGACGCCCTTGATGAGTGGACAGTTCGGGTGCATGGCCGGCGCTTCGGCGAAGAAGGTCTCGAAATCGCGTTCCATATCGATCTGTCGCTGCAGGCCTGCCTGGTCGTAGCCCGTCAGCCAGCAGATGATCTGGTCCACCTCTTCCTTCGTTCGGTTCTTGCGCTCCGCCTTCTTGACATAGGCCGGATACACCTTGGCGAATGCCATGGTGAAGATGCGATGTCCAGACATGATCATTCCTCCACTGGGTCGAGGCCCCGGACGCAGGTTGCTCTCATGCTCCACGGAGCCTGAGTCCGTGTCCAGCAACGGGCTGGACGAAGCAATGCCGAACCGCCGCGACGCGTCGCTCTCGGGAAATCGAAGCTGCTCGCCGAAATCTCTGGCATACACCAGCGGTTGGTCATCTAGCCAGGGCGACAGGTTTCGGCCAGATCGATGCGCGCCCTGATCTCCGGATGCGTCGCACGGAAATTTCGGGTCACGGGCGTGTACCTGAGGAGCATTGGATGGGCGATCGTGTCCGACGCCATGATTTCGTGTGCGGACGTGTTCAGAATGTCCTTGGGGAAACTCTGAACAGGTCCTGCTTCTTCGCTCCAGCGAAGGCTGGAGCCCAGTGTCTTCGAGGCGCCGGGTCCCAGCTTTTGCTGGTACGCCGACATTTTCAGAAGTTCCTCAGGCCGCAGTATGAGGTGGGGCATTCACATCAGCATCGTCATACCAGACCCCGTACTTGTCGCCAAGCCAAATGAGCAGGCGGCAAAGGTATGCAGTGGAAAGCACGATTATTCCGCCGACCAGCGCTGGCTCGCTCATGAGGCCCAGAACGCAGAACATGAAGCCGAAGAAATGCGAGACATTTTCGACGTTCCTGGCCGCGCTTCTGCGTGGGCGCAAGCTAAGGAAGTTCAGTACGAACAGGCACTTCAGAAGCATGGGCAGCTTTCGCCAATTGTCCGATTTCGTATCAATCATGAATTTCTCCTGGTTCAGGGTTGAAACATCAACTTCCAGCACTGCCGCCAGGCACTTCAATGATTCCAAGCTGGGACTGTGGCCGCTCTCGATCCGCTGAATGGTCCGGACACTGAGCCCGGACATTTGAGCGAGTTGCTCCTGGGACAGGAGCCGGCTTAGACGGAGTTGCTTGAGAATCATTGTTGCGACCCGTTGTCAGTGAACCAGGATCATGCGTTGTTGCCGACAGAGTCGGTGACGAAAACAACCCGACATGAACACGCCACCCACCCGACATGA
>CAZZPH010000213.1:0-2595 GCA_964655725.1 uncultured Hyphomicrobium sp. | reverse complement strand
TCTGCCGAAGTCGTCCTGGCAGGTCTGGTTGTCCTCGTTCTCCGGCCTTGCTCGGCCTCGTCTTCCGTCCTCCAGCTCGGTCTCGTTCCTTTGCTCGTGTCCGCTGATCTCCCGGATTCGTCCCGGCGGGTCTGGTTGTCCTCGTTCTCCCCGCTCGTTCTCCCCGAGAGGGCGTTCTCATGCCGCGCGCATTCATGACAGATCGGGACTCTTGACAAAGATACATAAGCGATTATATTTAGATGCATGTTTTACCAGTCCTTCGACACAACAGGCTTCGTATCGCGCCTTCGGCGCCTGACGCAGGGGATGCTCGCAGACGGCGACCGGGCCTACGAGGAAGCCGGGCTGGATTTTCGCACCCGGCTTTTTCCCATCGTCTACGGCCTGCATCGCCATGACGAACTCACGGTCAACGACCTGACCAGGCTTTCCGGTTTTTCGCAGCCCGCCACCAGCCAGACCTTGAAACAGCTTGCCGACTCCGGCCACGTGACCTTGTCGCCCGGCAAGGACGGGCGCGAGCGCGTTGCGACTCTGACGCAGGAAGGTCGCGAGATGGTCGCCATGTTGCAGCCGTTCTGGAATCAGGTGCGTACTGCACTGGAGGAACTGATTGCCGAAACGAATCCGAATTTCCTGGAAGCATTGGAGTCGCTGGAACGCGCACTGGAACGCGAGCCCTTGATTGATCGTATCCACAAAGCGGGCGCGCGCATCAAGGGCAGCGACGTGACATTGATACCTTTTACTATGGCGCATCGGAACGCGTTCCGGGACCTGAACCTGGAATGGCTGAGCACGTTCTTCGAAGTGGAGCCCTACGACGAAGAACAGCTGTCGCAACCCGAACGCATCCTGGAGTCCGGCGGCGAAATCTTCATGGCCGAGTTGAACGGTTCCAGTGGACCGGAGATCGTCGGTACCGGCGCACTGTATTTTCAGGGCAACGGCCTGTACGAAATTTCCAAGATGGCGGTGCGGCCGGATATTCGTGGCATGGGGATTGGCGCGCGTCTGATGGAACGAATGATCCAGCGATTCAGGGAGCGCGGCGGCAAGCGGCTCTGGTTGCAGACCAACAGGAAGCTGGGTCCGGCCCTTAAGCTCTATCGCCGCTACGGTTTCGTGGAGTTCACGCCCACGGAAAAATCGAAGTACGCGCGCGCCAACGTGTTCATGGAGTGGCAGCTGCAGGAGACAGATTCGCACTGATCCGTGATCGACCCTCTTCGTGTCCGGTCCAGGATGCCGGTCCAGGACACCCATGATCCGACTCCTTCAATGTCGGGGACTTGCACCCATTCTGTCGGGAACAAAGGGGTCTTGCCTTTTGTATAACCATCCGTATGTCCCGCTGCGATCCTGCTCACTGTTGAGTAGTGCAGACCGAACAGATCACCAATTTCCGCCAGCGTGTAGCCGCCTGAAGTATAGGCCACCCGAACTGCAACATCCCGGGTACGTGCTTGGCGCTCCATGGCGACCAGGGTCGGCACCAGCCGTCCTCGGCGTGGTACTTCACGGCTGGCCGGCTGCTTCGATGCCAGCGTCACCATGCGTACGACGAATGCATCCTTGTCCATCATTGAGCGATAGCTGCTCCAATGCCAGTCACCCGCGTTGTCCCCCAGGCCCGCGCGCACGGGATTGAGCACCACGCAGCGCGACAGCTCGATGAGATAGCTGGCCGTGTCCACCACCACCGCCTTGTAGCGACCCTGAAGCACATGACCGACCCGACCGTGGCGACGGTTGAACCCCTGCGTGTAAACCCCGTTCACCTCGCACATGCCGCGCGACAACGTCGCACTTCAGCGTTTCCATCAACAAATGAGAGTGGTTGTCCATCAGGCACCACGCCCACACTCGCCAATCGAAACGACCCACCACCCGACCCAAGTTCGCAAGAAACGCCTCGCGATCCTCATCATCGAGAAAGATCACTTCACGCGTATTGCCTCGCGCCATGATAGACGGCGCCTGCGAATTCGAGCCGAAGGGGACGGGCCATTGCCGTGACTCTACGCTGGCCTAGGGGCGTATGCAAGAAACAAGACCTGACCCCTTGCCTTTGCGAGAAACAAGACCCCTTGCCTTTGCGCTGGCCTCTCCCCGCAGTCCGCTTGAACACGCAGTTGGACCGCAAACGCTGCCTGCTCAAGCGCAATGCTAACCCAGCTGCTTCCGAAAGAACTGCAGGCGCAGCGTGCGTTCGAACCCCAATGAGGCATGTGCCTCAATACTTACCTGGTTCTCGATCTCAGCGTCTGATCCGAGCTCGGTATGTCCATGAGCGCGGCAGAACTGCTCGATCTCTGCGAGTAAAGCTCTACCAATGCCTTGTTCGCGGAGGTCCGGTGCTACCCACCAGCCTTCGATGTATGGAACCGGTGCTGATTCACACCCTTCAGCCCAGGGGCGAAGGGAGAACGAAGCAAAACCACCCAATGCCCCGTTTGGACGCTCCCAGACAAAAACTGTCTCGTCGGAAAAATCGTAGGCGCCCGCGTCTGGCCAGAGGGCCTGCATCATCCTCAACACCTCGGAGGTCTCGACTTCTCGCATGAGCCGGACTGGCACGGACACTTCCTT
>CAZZPH010000212.1:0-5138 GCA_964655725.1 uncultured Hyphomicrobium sp. | reverse complement strand
GAGGCCGCCCGCGATGCCTTGCGCCGCGTTGCAGCTGATCTGCGCAAGGCTTCTGGAGCCGCGCCCGAGGAGCGGGACGAAGCTGACCCGTCGCGCGCTCCCGATTCAGCGCCCAAGACCACACCGCGCCCCGGCGATCGCGCCAGTTTTGATGCGGGATCGCAGGATCAAAACACGACTGGCTCAGCGGCGGCGCGCACACCATGACCAATCCATCGACGCGCATCGCCGGTGTCACATCTCTCGGGATAGGTTTTCTCCGCCATCAGCTCAAGAAGCGTATCGCTGCGTTCATCCGCCTTCTCATGGATTGGGCGATCGTCATTCTCGTGGTCCTCGCGGGCGGACTGGGATCGAGTTGGTACGTGACACAATGGGGCAGCGCGCTCACGACTGAGACCACCGGTCCGTGGGTCATGTGGATCGCAGCAGCCCGCGAGGATGCAGACCCCTATACGCGGGCTCATTTCGCCCGATCCGGGGCATTGCCCCTCCCGGCCGATCTGGCCGAGACACATACTGCGAGAACCGATTCCGATGGCCGCGCGCTTCATTCCTCGTGCGACTACGAGATAACCTTCGCACCCTCATCCCATGCATGGTGGAGCATTGCGGTGTTCGACTGGGAGGGGAAGCTCATTCCCAACAATACGGACCGGTACGCCTTTACCAGCCAAACGGCTGCGATCGGCGGTGATGGACGGTTTTCCGGAATGCTGTCGCGTTCTGCCAGTCCCGGGAATTGGCTGCCGACCGGCGGCGGCGGGCGCATTGTTCTGGTCTTCACGGTCATTGACCACGGGATGGATACCGGTCTCGACGAGGATCAGACGGCAACCCGTTTGCCCGATATTGTGCAGCGAGGGTGCCGATGACCTGGGGAATTCCCTTTATCGGCAGGCTGCGCTGGCCCGACTGGAGGCTCTCGCTGGGCGTCGTCTTTGCGATGGCGATTCTCCACATCACCACCACCTTCATGACGCCGGCAACACTTCGCACATCTGCCTATGACCGCCTCTCACCAGCCCTGCCCGTCAATGTCATGTCGCTGCTCCCTGCGGTGACGCACGAGACGCAGCTGCTTCCATTCCAGGCATCGGACACAAGATGGGCTGTCTGTCATTTTGATACCACCCGCGGCGGCGTGGAACTCAATGCGTCGCTGCCGATGCCCGGCTGGTCACTCACCATCTACGATCCGGCCGGCGGAGCGGTCTACGCCGCGCTCGCCCAGCCCGACAGGCGAATTGACATTTCACTCCTTCTGGTGCCTGACGACGACCGCTTCCTGGGCCTCACGCCCGAATCGCAAGGCCGGGCGTCATCCGAAGAACGGCGGTTGCGAATCGAAGCCCGACGCGGGATTGCTGTTCTGCGCGCGCCTGATCCAGGGATTGCCTATCGTGCCCGGATCGAAACGGAATTGCGCCAAGCGCGATGCGCCGCCACGCAACGTCTGTGAGGCTCGCTTCCCCTAGCGCTTGCGTGGCCGCCGCGACCGCTTCTTGCCGCACGCGACAGACCCCGCACCCTCTGGTGGCACATCACAATCGCGATGGGACGCCATCAGGGTGGACTGGCGCTCGTACCTGATCCCGGGGAAGATCACGACCTCACCACCCGCGGCCATGTGGGGGGCGGTGTCGCGCCGGATCGCGAGCGCGCTGCGGGCCTCGAGGCCAGACTTGAATTCAAGGATGTTGCTCATCACAGCGTCCTCAGGTGCCGATGGCTCGGCAGGCGTATTGATGATGCCATCCACCTGCCGGATTCAAGCCTTCAACTCGAATCAATTGCATTATGACGCGATCGGAGATTAACGAACCTTTAAGGCCTGCTGTCGTGCTAGGGCACCATCATGACGATGCGCGGGGCGCCAGCCAGTCATCGAGGAAGTGCCGCCCATCCCGGGATTCCACCTCCACGACCCAAAGGTCGCTGTCGAATTCCGCCTCCCTCTGGAGATGCCGATCGACGTCATCATCCGCACGGGCAGTCCCATCGAATACGGGAGCCAGGAGCCGGTCGGACCCTGGCAACTCCAGCCCCGCCGGCGCGGGGCCGAACAGGCGCGAGGTCCCGTTTAGAAGGTTCACCCGCACGAAAATTGTTCCCGCGTCGTCGTCGCCGTGACGGACCACCGCGACGGGAAGACCGCCACCTGCGCACGTGCGAATATAGGCCTTCACCCAGATACTGGCCTTAAGCCGCATCATGCCTCGCACCCTTGTCCTCAACAACTCAGGACGCCATAGCAGCACCCGAGGCTATCAAGGCTCACGCGCCAACCGCGTCAAGCGCGCGACGAGTTCACCGGAGATGCGGCCTGTATCGGCCATGCGGTTCTGCTTCTCAAACGCCCGGATGGCGGCGATCGTCGCCTCTCCCAGCCTCCCGTCCGGCTTGCCGGCCTGAAAACCGAGCCGGTTCAACGTCTGTTGGACTGACCGGATTAGCTCCTCGGCTCGCACGCCCGGAGCCAGCGCCGCAGCGCCAACACGCGGCGCCGACCCTGGTCCCTCGACGATCCGCCGGGCGAGTTCGGCAGTCGGTTCCGCCGTCAAGGGCAATCCGTGGTCGGCTTCATAGGCGAGGATTGCGGCACGTGTCACGGCCCCTGCAATGCCGTCCGCCCCGCCTGTTTCGTACCCTCGGGCTTCAAGCGCGCGCTGAACGGAGCGGACCACCTCGCGCGGATCAGGCTCGGGTGGGCTGACGAGGATGCGCTGCATCACCCCATCCTGAGTTGGCGACGCTGTGCCAGCGGCTCTGCCGTCAATCTGAGGCACCGCGAGGGCTGCGGTTTGGTTCACTTGTCCTGCCTGATGCGGGGCAGGCCGTCCCGCCATGCCTGGCGCACGCTGAGGCTGCATCAGCAACAGATTGCCGGCGAATGCCATGCTTGCTGGAACAGCAAGCAGCAAGGCGATTGTCGAGGCGTGCATCCGCATGCTGCGCCGTGGCTCCCGTAGATTCTAACGTCCGCAAGCAGTATCGGGCCGGGCCGTTGACACCTCGTTAACCGCGATTGATGACACGCCCCGCTTGGGGGAGGATCCATAAAATACGAGACAAATCTGCGCGGCCCGCATCGCGCTTCTTTGATGCTCTTCGTGTAGCGTTTGCGAGGATTGAGGTCGTCAATCCTGAACCTCGTGTGAGGCCCGTCACCATGTCCTTGATACGGACAGCTCTGATCGTCACTGTCGTGGTCGCGCTCCTGCCATCGGATCGCGCCCAGCAGGAGCGTTTGCAGCAATCGGTGGCCGATGCCGCGCACTGGGCGGTCACCATCTGCGATCGCCAACCGCAGACCTGCGAGGTCGCGGCACAGGGCTGGGAGACGTTCAAGGCCAAGGCGGAATTTGCCGTTACCGTCGCTTATGACATTGCGATCCAGCGCGCCTTCGGGGACGGGAGCATGGCAACAGCCGAAGCGCCCGTATGGCCCGGCTATCCCCGCCACACCGCAGCCGGGACACTGACAGAACACGATCTGGAGCCCCAGTGGCGTGCCGGTAACCCGCGAAACGGGTTCTAAAACTCACGGACAGAATTGACAACCGAGCGTTCGCCCTTGGTGCGCCTCCAGCAGGGCCCGCGTGCCCGGACTGCGCTCGACCTTCCCAGATTGACTGCGACGACTGCGCCCGCAACACTTGCGCGAGTCCACATCTTACCCCTATCTGCACTCAAGATCCCGCATGACCGGACATTGAGATGACGTTTGCCGAACTGGCAGAAAATTTCGAACTGATCGACGACTGGGAGGATCGCTACCGGTACGTGATCGAACTTGGCCGCTCACTTGCACCCATGGACGCGAGCCTCAAGACGGATCAGAACAAGGTGCGCGGCTGCGCCAGCCAGGTGTGGCTCGTCACGAACGTATCGGCTGGCACGGACGGAAACGCTCCTGTCATGCATATTCAGGGCGACAGTGATGCCCACATTGTGCGTGGCCTCATTGCCATCCTGCTCACCATTTATCAGGATCGGCCCGCACCGCAGATCGCAGAGCACGATGCGTTGAAAGATTTCGCGGCCCTGGGGCTTAAGGATCATCTGACGCCGCAGCGTTCCAATGGCTTGGCATCCATGGTCGCGCGCATCCGGGCCGACGCGCGCACATTTGCCGATCAGGTCCCCTCGTCGGCCTCGGTCTGAGTGTCCGCTCTGTCGACATCGAGGCGCGGCCGGTAGCCCTCGCTGCCCCAATGACGAATGCGCGCTTGAACATTACGCCGGCCCGCGGCATTGCCGACCGGCAGGCCGTAGTGACGCGCCAGCCGGGTCAATGCAATCCCGAGGACGACCTTGCCGGAACGTTGCGGCCAGCCGGAATTGCGCTCCATCTCCTCAATTCCCTTGAGATGGCAACACACGTCGATCAGCACGCCCGCCAACTCCGGACCGACAGCTTCCAGCGCACGGTGCACCCGCTCGCGCGCGGCGAGCGTGTTGTCACTCATTTCGACACCTGCCCCGGGAGCGCCGCGCTTGCCGCGTGCCGGACCTATCGGCAATGCATCCCAGGACGTGGTGACACGCGGCGTCATGCGGGCAAACCAGAAATCGGCACGCAATTTCTCGCCCGCAGCGAACTGGGACGCACAGATGAGAGAAGCCCCCTTCCGGTCCTGTCGCTTCAGGAGCCAAGCGAGTGGGCTTTCCTCGCTGTTGCGCCCGGGCCGGTCGCCCATCGGGGCCTGCCGCACACCCGAGCCCGCAGCGCTTCTCAACCTGCGAACCGCGTCTCGACCTTTCGCACTCAGTCGCCAGGACCCACTTGGACCGAATTGCTCCACGAACCCGGCTTCGCGCATGCGTTCGAAGTCTGCCCGGCCCATGCTCCCCACGATCTTGCCGGAGGTTCCAGTCTGCCATCGCAGCACCGGCGGCCCGCCGCTGCTTTCGCCTATTTCGAGTGTCGCGCAACGCTGCGCAAGCCGGTCCAGGACCTCGGACGTCGCGAGGCGGCGGCCACCTGATGCTGGTTGGTCGCGTTCGGGCATGAGTTAGGTCCTCAACACGTCATGGATTGACCGTCGGTGCGCGGAGCCAAAAGCACCTTGACGATGCATTCGACGAGATCGAGGAGATGATCGAAACCCGGATCATCGCGGCGATCCTCAACG
>CAZZPH010000211.1:0-5161 GCA_964655725.1 uncultured Hyphomicrobium sp. | reverse complement strand
CGCAGACCGTCGAAATTGCGCTTTCGGGCGACATCACGAAAATAACGGTGTCGGCCTCGACAATCATCTCGCGAAGGCGCGGCTGCCATTCTTCCGCGCCGGAGATACCCTCCAGATCGATGCTAGGCGCATGACCCAAGAGATCGAGGGCCTTGGCGAGCTGCTTTGCGAACTCAAGGCAGTCGCGGCGTGAGTAGGAGATGAATACAGCGAGCTTTTCGGCGGGGGCCTCGGCTGGTCGTGATGCGGTTGCGTGCTCGCTTAGCTGAGGAACTGTAACTTCAACATTCGATCGACGGTCCGCTTGCCCGCTATCCGAGGTAACGCTGAACATGGGCTAAGCCCCGCAAGGCAAAGTTCTCAAAATGGAATAATACGAAGTTAGTCGCCAATCGCCAGTTGGTCAATGCAGAAGGTGGGGCAGCGTCGTGTCATGATGGGCGTCGTTACGCATGTGCCAAGGCTTCCGAAGTGCGAGCAGCCTGCCAACGCTCTCCGGTAGGGATGGCGAACCGCAGGGACTGCACGCCGCCGCGTCAATCCATGTCGAACCGCCCACATGGTCGCCGGCAGGGGGTAACGGGTTGCGCGACGGGAATGGTTGGGGATGTGCGGCACGACATTGCCAACCTCAGTCCCTGGACCAATGTGATCGTGCAATGCTACGTCGCAATGGGGTGTGTCTGGCGACCTCGTCGCGGTTTGGAGGAATGAGGGTGTCGAGAACGGTCAGCGGTACTGAGTTCAGGCAAGCGCTTGTCAGCTGCGCCGCTTCTGTCCAGTTGCGGCAAAGCTTGCAGCGGTTTATGCCGTTCGACGCGTGGATGGACGAAAGTGCCGCGATTCACGATGGCAGTCTGCGCACCAAATCTTTCAAGGCGCCTGCGCTGTGCACGTTGATCGACGGAGACCTGGAGGTCGATGGCGTCGTCGATCTCGAGACGGACGGTAGTGAGCGGGGCCTCTTTGTCGTCACTGGAAACGTGACGTGCCAATATTTCATCTCAGAGTACGGCGCGTGCACCTTCATCGACGGAAATCTGAACGCGCGTGATGCAATTATCAATGCGTTTCAAGATTCCTCGCTTGTCGTAATCGGGTCGCTGGCAACGCGCCTGTTCATCGGCGCTGACATATGGGCCGAGGTCGGCGGTGATGCGTCGATGGACTATGGCTCAGGATATTGCCTGCCCCTCGGTAGAAACACGGATGCCAACGCTGCAGACATCATCCGGCCGCGCCACAACGAAGCCGCCACCGCCGACGTCGTGGTGCCACCTGCGAACTCAAGTGGCTATGCATTCCGTGAGGACCACTTCGCCGAGCGCATCCGCGCCGGCCTGCCGATCTTCCGTTGACGATGTGACGGCTGGGGGGTGTCCTGCTGGAGGCGCGTCTCCGGAACGACATGGTATCCCGGCGTGCGGATCGTCGCTGCCCGGCAGAGGCGCTGAGCCAGCCCTACTGCGCGGGGGTTGAGGCTTCACGATCGTTCTCGAACCTGCACTAAGGCTTCGCCATCCAACGTTTGCTGGCCGCGACCTTCAAGTGCCATACTCTCCGCCGTCGCCACTGATCCCGTTGGCGTATGGAGGACGGTATGTTTCGTATCGAGACCGCAGGACCCGGCGGCGCCCCACGGCTGGTTGCCACAGCCCAGCTTACAGGCCGGGATTTCGACGACATTGCCACTCGGCTTGGCAGTCCCCCATTCCGGGCGCGCAAGGTTGGCTTGGTGGCGGCGCGCCAGGCCACGGCCGAAGCCAAGATCGAGACGCGCTGGAATCGGACTGAGACGACCAACACGGCGGCACCCGGCGATTGGATTGTCACAAATATGACGCCTGATGCCGTGGCCTTACGCGACAACGACGGCAACAAGAACGTCTATGTCATTCCCGCCGACCGCTTCCCCACGCTCTACGAACCTGCGGGTCAGTCATCGTCAGACGGAGACGTTTATGCCGTGCGCGCGACCGTGCGCGTGCTCGAATTGCCCGGTGGTTTTGAAATCGTGGCGCCGTGGGGCGAGGTCCAGACGGCCGCCGCCGGTTACCTCATCGACAACGGCGCGGAGGTCTATGGTAATGCCCAGGAGACCTTTCTGACCACCTACCGGCGAGTCTAGCTGGGACATTTTGAAGTGATGCGTCAGGCTTCGAGGGCCTGAGTATTGCCCCGCCTTATTGCCCTGGAATGCGGCCTCTGCCGGCCCGGGCCGCGTCGAAGTGTTGCTGGAGCGCTACGGGCCGCGCCGCCTTCCCTATCAACCATATTTAGTGTGTGGCCGGAACTCTAAGACGGGTCTAGACTGATCCATGTGGGACTTGGTCCAGATCGATCCTTTTTTTCCGGCCCTTTGCAATCGCTCGATCCCGGCAAAAGCGCCCTGCTAATTTTTGGTGTTTTGTGGGAGTTTGAGCATGAGTTCTCCCGGCAATTTCGACTTGGAAAGCATCACCGGTCCGATTGACCTCACCGACGATGAAGTCGAGCAGAATTACGCTTACCGCGAGCGCTTCGAGACAGACGGAGAACTGGAAAGCCTGGAAGGCGGTCCTCAGTTCACGCTGCCGCCCGAAATAGAGTCCCTGCGCACCGAGGATATCGCCGGCCTCGTCTCCCAGAAGGCCCACGACCTCGTTTATTTTTTCGAAGTCGGCGGCACCAGCGGCTATCAGAAAACTTACAAGTTCCCCTGCTGGCCCGGTTTGAGTTCCGGCATCACCATCGGCATCGGCTACGACCTGGGTTTCAACACGCTGGCGACATTCGAGCGCGATTGGAAAGCCCACCTTTCGTCCGATGACTTCGCGCTGCTTGCGCGGACCGTTCAACGCAAGGGCCAGAACGCCAAGGCTCTACTGGCGTCGGTCCGGCATATCGTCGTGCCGTGGGAAAAGGCGGTCGCCGTCTACCAAGCCACCACGGTGCCCAAATTCACCAAGCTGACCCTGTCGACGTTCCCCAATGTGCGCGACCTGCACCCGCATGCCTTCGGCGCGCTGTTCTCGCTTGTCTACAATCGCGGGGCGAAACTGACGGGTGAGAAGCGGCGCCATATGCTCCACATCCGGGATCACTCCGCAGCCAAGAGGTTCCGGTCGATCCCCAAAGAATTCCGCGACATGAAGGTGATCTGGCCGATCGACCAGTTCAGCGGCCTGCACAAGCGCCGGGACGCTGAAGCGCGGTTGTTTGAGGACGGACTGATCGAGGCGGATAAGCCGGTCGTCGTGACGCTCCCTCCGGGGTCGCCCGGTAGCACGGGGGCAGGGCTTGGCGGACCGGGCGTGACGGCGGGATATGCCGGTGTTTCAGGCTTGGCAGGCACGCAGTCGGGCGCCGGTGCAAAAGTGTCGCTCATCGAGAGCTACTCTGGCGGCGCCGATCCCTGGTATCCGCTCGAATACATGGAAGCTGCCGCCGAGTCGGATGGTGAGTACGAGGGTGAGCCGCCCGAGATCACAGACGACATGGTGCCGCCGCCAGCTCCTGTCAGCGAGTTGGAGCGTACACCGGCGTGGGCTGGCGTCGCGTGGGTGAAGGACGACGATCTCAGCTCGGAGTACCGGCATATCCGGCCGGAGGATCGCGAGCTGAAAGACTGCACCTTCGAGTTCACCGCCCGCGATCTGGAACTGATGATCCGAGCGAACGCTTTCGAGCCTCAACGGGTGGGCGGACGCATCATCTTCGGCCTGCGCGGGGCGATGCTCGAAGCCTCCACCGAAGCACCTAAGGACAAGTCGTATCAGATCGACCGGGCGGTTCTGCGGCTTCGCGAGACCCGGCCCGACCATCAGAACTTCCGCTGTGTCGTCGGTGTCTACGACATCGCCAGCCAACGCCTGTCGGGCTTCATCGCCTCAACGGTTCCCAACCGGCGCTACGTCCACAAGGCCTCGCAGAACAATGGCAAGGGCGCCAATCTGCTGCCCTGCGGGTGCTATGCCTACTATGTGGGTGAGCACACCAAACTGGCAGGATGCCTGCGTGAAGGTGAGCCGTTCACGGTGCTGCGCACGACCGCCAATCTCGTCTACGACACCAACGACGCTTGGAGCCTCACGCCCAAGCCGAGCGACTGGCCTTATGACAATATTCATCCTGCATTCGTGGATGCCCATGGCAGCGCGAAATTCTCCTCTGCCGGCTGCCAAGTCATCGAAGGCAGCATCAATCGGGAGACCGGTGCGCACACAGGCGTGTGGGCGCGGTTTCGCAAGGCCCTGGGCCTTTCAAAACCCGGAATTGGCGATCACGGGCTGAAATTCTCCTATGTGCTTTTCACCGGCCTGGAGGCAGCGATTGCGGCGCGCCTGCGCGAGACTGACACCGATACCGACTTCGCGGTTGTTCTGGAGAGTCTCGGGCGCCTGCGCCATGGTTCGCAAGGCGACTTGGTCGTCAAGCTCCAGCGAATCCTGGGCCTACCGGAGACGGGCCGTTTCGATGCGGCGATGCGCAAGGCCCTGACAGATTATCAGAAGGTCACGGCCGGACTCGGCTGGGCCGATAGTCTGTATGGACCGGAGATCGACCGCAAGCTCGCGCACAACGTCTTCGGCACCGAGCAGCCTCCGATCGTCATGGCCAGCGTTGCGCGTCCTGGGCTTCAGATTGAATCCATGACCGATCCCCTGGAAAGCCTCTACTACGAGATTGGCCGGCGCTCGCTTGTCGCGCGCACCAATCCGCAATTGGCTGCGGAACCTTACCTGCCGCAGATCGAGACGGTAACCACCGAGAGTTTCTTCGACGTGCTCGGCATGGGCCGGCGCGTTTTCGCCCGCATCGAACGAGCCGCCCATGATCTCATCTGTGGCGATCAATCGACAGATTCGAACGACCGCGATGTGATCCAGAAAACGCTGCTGGATGCCGCCAAGCTCGGCCCCGATCAAGTGAAAGAGCAGTTGACCAATATCCTGACCATGAGCCTCGGCATCCTGGGGCCGATTGCGGCGATCGCCGCGCGCATCATCGTCGAAAAGGTCCTGGAGCCCGCCTTCAAGGATGCCCACTCGCAGGTAGCGCCAATGCTGCAGGGCGCGTGCACAGCCTGGGCGCGCGAACTCAACCAGCGCATCGTGCTGGCAGGCCTGGAGCCCATCGGACAGACCGATACGCAACTCGCGGCGGCGTCCGCAGGTCCACA
>CAZZPH010000210.1:0-5176 GCA_964655725.1 uncultured Hyphomicrobium sp. | reverse complement strand
GCGAAGAGGTGAATGCGGCAGATGTGACCTGGGCCGCCCGTCTCGTTCTGGCACCCCGGGCCACTCAGATGCCCATCGAGCAGGCGGCGCCTGACGATCCCGACGATGCACCCGGGCCGCAACCTGTCGAACCGCAGAACGAGGAAACGCAACCTGATCCATCCGATGCAGATCCGGACCTTCCCGCCACGCTCGATGACATGACAGAACTTGTCCTTGCCGCCGCCGCCGCAGCCGTTCCGGAAGGCCTGCTCTCCCGGCTCAAAGTTGATGCGGCAGGACCCCGGCCACGCAGCACGGGCCGCTCCGGCGCAACATGTACGTCGTCGGCGCGCGGACGCCCTGCTGGCGCGCGCCCCGGCGTTATGCGTGACAGGCGGCATCTGGCCCTTGTCGATACGCTTCGCGCTGCGGCCCCCTGGCAGCGCGTGCGGGCGGCACTCGAAACCCATGACGGCGGGTCTCACCCGCGCCTCCGTGTCCGGCGCGACGATTTCAGGATCCGCACCTTCAAGCACCGCAGCGAGACGGCCACGATTTTTGTCGTCGATGCTTCGGGTTCGAACGCGCTGCACCGGCTGGCAGAGGTCAAAGGGGCCGTCGAACTGATCCTGACCGATTGCTATGCACGCCGCGACAGCGTGGCGCTCATTGCATTTCGCGGCACGGCTGCGAATGTTCTGCTCGCACCCACGCGCTCGTTGTCCCGTGCCCGCAAACATTTGATTGAATTACCAGGCGGCGGCGGAACACCTTTAGCGCTGGCACTGGCAGCGGCGCGCGACATGGCACTCTCGGTCATCCGCAAAGGACAGACGCCATCGGTCGTCCTGATGACCGACGGACGGGCCAACATCGACCGCGACGGCCGGCCAGGCCGCGAGGCGGCAATGCGCGATGCGATTGCGGAAGCCAGCACAATCCGCGAAAGTGGGCTGCAGTCGATCCTGATTGATTGCTCTCCCCGCCGCAGCGTCGAGGCCGAGCGCGTGGCCAATGAAATGGGAGCCACCTACGTACCACTGCCCTTCGCCGAGGCCGCGACATTATCGAGAACCGTCCGGGCGGCAACCTCGGGCACCGCGAACCGCACCCCGTAATCGAACGAAGCTTGTTGCGTTCCAAGGCACCCGTCATGCCCGCGAGCCTCTCCTGGTCAACCGAAGAACCACTCTGGCCGAACCGCACGGCGAGCCGTTTCGTGGACGCTGGCGGCTATACGTGGCATGTGCAGATCATGGGTTCGGGGACGCCCATCCTCCTGCTGCACGGAACGGGTGCGTCCTGCCATTCGTTCGCACGCTTGATGCCGCTTCTGGCTCAGCATCACACCGTCATCTGCCCCGACCTTCCCGGTCACGCCTTCACGTCGACCCCGGCTGGGGCGGATCTGTCGATGCGAGGCATGGCGCGGGCTGTTGCTGCGCTTCTCGGTGCGCTCGATATCCGCCCAAGTCTGTGCATCGGGCATTCAGCCGGTGCGGCGGTGCTGGCGCGCATGATCCTCGACGCCCAGATGGAGCCCGTGGGCCTCATCGGCATCAATGCAGCCCTCGTGCCGTTCCAGGGCCCGGTCTCGCGGGCCTTCTCCCCCCTCGCAAAACTCCTCGCCCTCCAGCCATTCGTGCCGAAGTTCGTCACGTGGCGCGCCTCGAGTATCGAATCGGTACGGCGGCTGCTCGAAGGGACGGGATCTACCGTGCCGCCGGACAGCCTGGAGATCTATGCCCGTCTCTTCCAGACTGAGGCCCACGTCGCGGGAACGCTTGCCATGATGGCAGCCTGGGACCTTCAATCTCTGGGCCTGGAACTTCACCGCCTCTCGTCTCCGCTGCTCCTGATCGTGGGCACCAACGACCGCACCGTCCCACCGTCTGAGTCCTATGACGTCGCGGGGAAGGTGCGCGGCGCGCGTGTCGTCCGGCTGACGGGACTTGGCCATCTCGCCCACGAGGAAGCGCCGGAGCAGATTTCAGCCATCGTCGAGGAGTTCGCGATCACCTGCGCACCGGCTGTCAACGTCAGCGAGCGGTGAGCCTTGCAGCGCAGCAATCGATAGCGCGGAGGCAGAAAGACAGAAGAAGCCCCTTGCGCTCTGAAAGATGACAGAGTTTAATGTCATCTTATGTTGACACAGACAGACCATCGTCGGCCGATCGCGCTCCCAGACGGGCGCCAGCCCCATGCGGTGATTATCGGGAGCGGCTTCGGTGGGCTGGCAGCGGCTGTAAGGCTCGGGGCACGCGGATATCGCGTTACAGTTCTGGAACGCCTCGATGCACCCGGAGGACGTGCCTACGTCTTCCGGCAGGATGGTTTCACGTTCGATGCCGGTCCGACCATCATCACCGCGCCGTTTCTGCTTGAAGAGTTGTGGGCGCTCTGCGGCCGCAAGCTCAGCGACGACATCGACCTGCGCCCGCTTGATCCCTTCTACCGGATCCGCTTTCACGACGGACAAAGCCTGGAGTGCCGCGGCGATGCCGAGGCGATGCGTGCCGAAGTAGCGCGCGTGGCGCCGGACGATCTCGCCGGCTACGATCGCTTCATGGCGTTGTCGGAACGGATTTACCGCATCGGCTTTGAGGAATTGGGTTCTGCGCCGTTCAACTCCTGGACGGACATGTTGCGGGTTGTCCCCGACCTGATGCGCCTGGAAGGCTACCGAACCATTCACGGCCTCGCATCCCGGTACGTTCGCGATCCCCGTCTGCAGTTCTTCTTGAGCTTCCATCCCCTGTTTGTTGGCGGCAATCCGTTCAGCGTCACATCGATCTATGGCCTGATCACCTTCCTGGAGCGGCGCTTTGGCGTTCATTTCGTCATGGGCGGCACCGGGCGGCTGGTCGACGGATTGGTCGATCTCGTGAACGACCAAGGCGGCACCATTCGCTATGGCGCGGATGTGGCCAGCATCACGCTCGACGGACGGCGCGCGACGGGCGTGCGACTGTCATCGGGGGAAGAAATTTCCGCCGACGTCGTGGTCTCGAATGCCGATGCGGCCTGGACATACCGCTACCTTCTGCCAGCGAACGTCCGCCGCCGCTGGACAAACTCCCGGCTCGACAAAGCGCGATATTCCATGAGCCTGTTCGTCTGGTACTTCGGTACCCGGCGCAAATATCCCGACGTGCCGCACCACACCATCCTTCTGGGGCCGCGCTACCGCGAACTGCTCAACGACATCTTCGAGCGCAAGCATCTGGCGCCCGATTTCAGCCTCTATCTCCATCGCCCAACGGCGACCGATCCATCGCTGGCACCGGATGGCTGCGATGCGTTCTATGTTCTGGCGCCAGTTCCTCATTTGGAAAGCGGCACCGATTGGAGCACCGCCAGCGAGCCTTATCGCGCACGCATTGCACGCTTTCTGAGCGAGACTGTGCTGCCGGGCTTCCAGGACGAGATCATCACGTCGCGCGTGATGACCCCCCAGGACTTCCACGATCGCTTGAAATCCTACAAGGGGGCTGCCTTCAGCCTGGAGCCCGTTCTGACACAAAGCGCGTGGTTCCGCCCCCACAACCGCAGCGAAGACATTGAGCACCTGTACCTGGTCGGCGCAGGCACACATCCCGGCGCCGGCGTTCCCGGAGTCATATCTTCAGCACGCGTACTCGATAGGGTCGTTCCCGATGCCGCATATTTCGCCTGACACCGCCCCCTCACCAGTCACCGATCTGGAGACCTGCCGCAAGCTCCTGGCCAACGGATCGCGGTCATTCTTTGCAGCTTCGTTCCTTCTCCCGGTCCGCGTTCGCGAGCCCGCAATCGGCCTCTACGCATTCTGCCGCGTGGCGGATGACGCAGTGGACCGGGGTACAGCAACTGAGGAGGTTCTGGACGCGCTCCGCTCACGGCTCGATGCGGCATATGCAGGAACTCCCCTTCCCAATCCAGTCGACAGGCAATTCGCGCGCGTCGTTGCCGCCCACGCCATTCCCCGCCGCTTGCCCGAAGCCCTGATCGAGGGCTTCGAGTGGGATGCCAAAAGCCGCCGTTACGAGACGTTCGAGGATCTTGCGGGCTATGCCGCCCGTGTCGCTGGGAGCGTCGGAGCGATGATGGCGCTGCTGATGGGTGTGCGCCAGCCTCATCTGCTTGCGCGTGCGTCGGACCTTGGCATTGCCATGCAGCTGACCAATATCGCTCGCGATGTTGGCGAGGATGCGCGCGCGGGCCGGCTTTATTTGCCTCAGTCGTGGTTGCGCGAGGAAGGCCTCGATCCCGATGCGTGGCTTGCCGCGCCGACGCATTCACCAGCAATGGGCCGGATCATCGCACGGCTGCTGATGTTCGCCGACGAACTCTATCGCCGCGGCGACGCCGGTATCGCCGGCCTGCCGCTCGACTGCCGGCCGGGGATTTATGCCGCCCGATCGCTCTACGCTGAAATCGGCCGCGAGGTGGAGCGCATCGGGCTGGACAGCGTCTCGCGCAGGGCCGTCGTGCCAGCGCGCCGCAAACTCAAGACCATCGCCAATGCTCTGATGCTCGTGCCCGTGTCGATGGCCCGCACAGCTAAAGACCAGTCCGAGGCGCTCCATTCCGCCCGTTTTCTGGTCGATGCCTGCAGAACGGAAGCCGGCGCCGTAACCGGCAGCCTGGATGCGCCACCCTGGTGGGATTTCGATGCGCGGCTGAAGCGCGTTCTCGACGCTTTCGAGCGCCTGGAGCGCTCCGAACGCATCGAATTTCAAAACACTCTGAGACGGCCGGAGCGGCACGACCCCGCGACTGCAGTTGCAGCCGCTCCTGGATGAACTTGGGCACAAAGGCGGGTCTGCCGCCGGTGTATTTGGATTTGTGAGGAGGTACGGCCATGACAGTGCACATCACAACGGCCAGCCCAACGGCAAAACCGGTTCTCGATCGCGTTCGCACGCCGGAGGATATGCGCACCCTCTCGCCCGCTGACCTGAAAGTTCTGGCAGACGAGTTGCGCCAGGAAACGATCGAGGCGGTCTCGGTCACGGGAGGCCATCTCGGCGCGGGCCTTGGTGTCGTCGAGCTCACCGTTGGCATCCACCACGTCTTCGATACGCCGCGAGATCGCCTGATCTGGGATGTCGGACACCAGTGCTACCCGCACAAGATCCTGACTGGACGCCGCAATCGCATCCGGACCCTGCGCCAGGGCGGAGGACTATCCGGCTTCACGCGGCGCAGCGAG
>CAZZPH010000209.1:0-5179 GCA_964655725.1 uncultured Hyphomicrobium sp. | reverse complement strand
CCGGAATGTCAAAGAGCGCCGGACGGAGGTTGCCGCCTCGCGCGCCTCGCTGTCGGGATAATGGAGAACGGGCAGGAATTCTATTCTGCGACCGCGGAAGTCGACCGCGCTAACCTTGCCGATGGGCAGATCGCCCTTGGAATCGGCACCCACCATGAGAAAGGTAAAGTCGTCCGGCAGGAAGGCGATCATATCACGGATGAACGTCTCCAAGCCGCCCACTTTCGCGCTTCGGGGATCGAACGCATGAATGACGCACAGCCGGTACTTCATCGAATTCTCTGTCATCCGGGCACTTGCTACATTTCGGTCACGACACATAGACCACCGACGATGCTCAATTGCGACCCACCGCAGGCAGTAAGACTAATCGCCTTTTAGGGCGTCAATCCCCATGACCCTACGTTGCGTCGCGGCCGGGGCGGACCAGCGCCAGAATTCGCGATGCGAGATCTGGCGACAGGACGAATAACGCCCCCGAATATAACGTAACGCCCAAGCCGATGGCGACGATCAACCCCGATACCACGCCGCCGATCTGGGGCAGCAGGGCCACACCCATCCCCATCACCGCGGTCGCTGCAAGAATGCGCCAGAGGGCATCGAATGGCAGCGTGAAGCGATAGGCTGCCCACGCGACCACCATCGTCACAACCAGACTGACCCCCGAGCCGACTGCCGCGCCGATGACGGCGCCATGAAGCCCGAAAGCCCAAAGACCCACAGCGCAGCCCACGAGCGTCAGCACGGCATCGATCGCATCGTTCCAGAGGGGCACATGCGGACGCTCGTGCAGCAGAAAGACCTGCTCACCAAAATGAATGCGGAAATTGCGCAGAACGCCTGCCAGAACGGCGAAGGGCAACACGGCAATCGTCATCGCCTGGAATTCATCCGCCACGGCCAGCCTGACGAACGGCTCACCAATGGCAATGAGACCCGCCGCCGCTGGCGCAAGCACAGCCAGCAAAAGTACGCCATTGCGCTCCAGTTGCGCCTGTCCCGCCGCCATGCCCTCCTCTCGCGCACGTCGAACTGCGATAGGGAATGCGGCGGCGGTCACGAGCAGAGCGGCAAAGCTGGCAACCCTGAGTCCCAGCCCCCACCCCACCGTCACAAGCCCCACCGCCGCGGCCCCCTGTTGCCACTCGATGATGAATCGCAGGCCGTTGTTGGCAAACCAGACGAAGATTCCGCCAATCAGGAGTGGCAGACCATATCTGAGCGCCAGCCGGATCGCGTCGGGCGCATAGCGCTGCGGCCTGGTTCCGAATTCCATCCGCGGGCCCGCGGTCACGAGCGAGAGCACCTGCGCAAGCGCATAGCCCCACAGCACCGCTGACGCGGTGGGCTGGCCCCACAGCAGCAACACGACCCCAAAGGCCAAACCAAGCACCGGCCATGAAATCTGAAAGATCGAATAGGTCAGCGTGTCGTGCTCGGCGCGCGCGCGATCGGCGAGGTGCGTGACGAGACCTCGCGTCACGGAATACGCAATCGTTGCGAGCGCGAGATCCGCCGTCAGGGGAACATCTGTCAGAAGTGGCAGCAGAAGGACAAAGGCGGCAGTGGCCAGGGAGGCCGCGCCAAGGACCGCCGTCTCGGTGTTGAGAATGCGGCGGCGATCCTCAGGCAGAGCATTGCCGTCGTGATAGCGCAACGTGTAGAGCGTGAACCAGAAGGTCGTTGCCGTATAGGCGAGTTCCTGAAGCGCCACCACCAGCGCCAGGACACCCATCTCACCGGGCGTGAGGAAGTGCGTCCATGCGATGATGGCGATGAACTGAAACAGCGGTCCCAGAACCTGGGCCGGCAAATAGAGCAGGGTCTGTCGCAGAAGCATCGGCCGGGCCTCGAACGAAGGCAGGCGGGATCTGGCGCGATCCGCCGCGTGCATCCTCTAAGCCAATTCCGTGCCGGAAGCATCCGGATGGGAACCGATTAGTCCGCTCGACCGGCGTGCCAATTCGGCACACGCCCGGATCGTCGATCATGACTGTTCCACATAGCGCGCGGCTCGAGGCTTGCCCACCGGTGTGATGGAGCTTAACCCTGCGACGTACCCTACGTCCCGCACGAGGTGCCGATTGCGCTGCCGTCTCATCCTGCCTGGACCCCGACCTTTGCGCTGGCATGGTGCGCTCGCCGCCGCGCTTGCAGGCGAAGTCCGCCTCGAGGTCGCCGTGCGTGATTGTCACGCGGCTGACGCGCCGTCGCACGCAATCACGGCGCTCTTGACCCTCGACCGTGTGCTCCACGGACACAAATCCAGTGCGCTGGATGCTATTCCTCCTGCAGATCTGCCGCACACGATCAGCGCGTCCGATGCGGATGGAGGATCGGACACAGATCTGATCATCGACGTGAGCGGCCACGACGCCAGCTCTACCGCCCACGGCCAGCGCACGCTTGTGCCGCTGTTCGATGGCCTGCCCGGTCCAGCGGGACTGTGGAGGGCGCTTCTCGATGAACGCGCCCCCGATCTCGCACTCTCCGACAGTCACGGCGGAGGACCAATTGCCATCGGGCTGCCGGCGCTGGAAACGCCGTGGCGCCTCTGCGCATCAGCCGATGCCGTCACGGCCCGCATGATCGAAGGCATTGCTCGTACTGTCCGGCAGATCGCTGCGGGCCGGGCGCTGGCGCGATCCCACACCGTGGCGGATGCCGCAGCGCGCGGTTCGGCGATTGCTGCGGCCAGATTTGCAACGCACCTCGTCTCAGGTAAAGCAAAGCGGCTTTTGCAACGGCGGCTCCTGAGCGCACCTCAATGGCGCGTCGCCTGGCGTCCCAGCGAACGTGCGGCCGGATTGCCGCAATCCCCGCTCCATATCGGCGACTGGCACAGTCTGCCCGACGATGGCCAGCGCTATTACGCCGATCCCTTTGTGATCGCTGACGAAGGTCGCCGGCATATCTTCGTCGAGGAATTGCCCTATGCGACGGGACGCGGGATCATCTCGCATTTCGAAATCGGCTTGGACGGACGTGCCAGCACGCCGCGTCCGGTGTTGGAGCGGCCCTTTCATCTCTCCTATCCGCAGGTGTTCATCGACGAGGGCGTCATCTATATGTTGCCAGAGGCCGCCCAGAGCGGCTGTCTGACGCTCTATCGCGCCGATCCGTTCCCTACCCGGTGGATCGAAGACGTGCGGCTGGTCGACCGACCCCTGCACGACGCGACACTCTTGCGCCATCAAGGAACCTACTGGCTGTTCGCTTCGACCCAGGTTGCCGATAGCTCCACGTGGGATGCTTTGAGCCTCTTCCATGCACCGAGCCTGAAAGGACCCTGGAGCCCGCACCCCGCAAATCCTGTCTTGCTCGATGCTGGGGCAGCCCGGCCGGCGGGCGCGCTTTTTATGCACTCGGGAGACTTGTGGCGTCCGGCGCAGGACTGCCGCCGTGGCTACGGCGCGGCCCTCACGTTCGCGCGCGTCGAGCGCCTGGATGGCGACACATATCGCCAAACCAACGGGCCATCCATAGTGATGCGTGGAGCCTCGAAGGTAGCCGGTCCGCACACCTGGAACACCGGCGCGGGCCTGGACATGATCGACGTCTTCGCAGCCCGCCCCCTGCCCGGCCCCAAGGCATCGTCATGAAGCGTTGAAGCCGCCGAATCCAGGACGTGCGCCGAACGTGGCGGGCCATGTGGCCATGCCGAGACGTTAGAACTTCACGCCAGCACGCGCGCCGACGGACTGGAGGGGTATGTGGGGTATGTGGGGTCAGACCCCTCCTTAGGGGTCTGACCCCGTTCCGTTCTAGAACTTCACGCCAGCACGCGCGCCGACGGACTGGAGGGTCGTCGTCTCCCCGAACGATCCCTCGTAGTGGATGCGCACTTCGACGCCGCTCGCCCCCAGAATGTCGAGCCCGACGGTGACGTCGCCCATCACATCGTCGATCTCGGTGCGGGTCACGAACCCGCCGGCGCCGCCCGGCGCATCGGTGAAGCGCGAGGTGACGGCGAACTCCGTTTCCTCATGGATCGTCACGCCCGCGCGCACGAACGGCCGCATGATGGCCTCCGTCGACAGCCGCCATTCCGCACCGATCTCCAGCGCCGGAGACACCGACAGGAAGGTGTCTTTCGCCGGCGCGACCGTCAGACCCGCACCTGCGCCGCCGCGCTCGGTGAAGCCATCGGTTTCCACACGCGACACATTGAGATCGACGAGCGGCTTCACGTACCATCCGCCCATCGGCATCAGGTAGGCCGCGCGCAACATGCCGCTCACGTAGTCGACCTCGTGGCTCGACGAGGCGACACCCGTGAAGCCGTTGAAGGCAAAGGTGCGGTCGGTGTCGTACCAGCTGCGACCGGCGGAAACGGCGGCCGCCAGCAAGACGGGGCCGGTCGTGTACTTGAGCGCGGCACCGATGTGACCGCGATCGCCGTCGCTGCGAGCGAAGTTGCCTGTGGTCTGGTCCACACTCTCGTAACGCGCGGCAAACCCGAAGCGCACATTCTCCGCCACCGCCAACTGAGCGCCGGCGGCCACCCTGTGGCTGTCCTCCTCGAAGCCCACCTGATTGCGCGTTGCGTCCAGATCGAAGCGGCTGGCGCCAATCTCCGCCCACAGGCACTGGCCTTCCGCGATGTAGGCGAACCCGCCATCGCGCACCCGGCAACTCATGAGCGACTGGGAGAAATCCTGCGCGCCGATCAGGCCCGCCGCCATCAGCTGCGCGTAGTGCTCCGGCAGAAGTTGGTTGAGCGCCTTCTGGTATTCGGCCGGATCAGTGATGCCGATGAGCGCGTTGATGATCGCGCCGAGCCCACCCGTGCCGGCATTCACGATGTCGTTGAGGGTCTCGCCAAGCGCCGTTTGATTCGGATTGAGGCCACCGCCCAGCGAAAAGTCGAGCGTCGCACCCAACACCACGTCGTTGGCGTTGGGATAGAGGATCGTGAAGGTCGCGGGCAGGCCGCCGGTGAGCGCCAGCCCGTTGTCGGTGGCCCCGCCAGCCGCCGAAACGATCGTGAACTCCTGCGACGTCGAGGCCGGACTCAGAAGATTGACGTTGACCGTGCCGGCGAGATTGGCCGTGCCCGACACGTTGATGCGGTCGGCGGTGTTGCCAGCCCCGCTCACATCCATCGCGAGCGTGCCGGAAGCCGTTTGAACGAGATTGCCGGTGACAGTGACGGTTGCAATCGTGCCCGCCCCGC
>CAZZPH010000208.1:0-5182 GCA_964655725.1 uncultured Hyphomicrobium sp. | reverse complement strand
ACCAGATCGCGATCGCCGCGCGCAAGGTAGAGGACGTCATTGCCACTCGATCCCACGATCCGATCATAGCCAGTGCCGCCATTGAATCGGTCCTGGCCCGAATTCCCCGCGATGAGGAAGGTG
The DNA here is from genome assembly GCA_964655725.1 of uncultured Hyphomicrobium sp. Lineage (GTDB taxonomy): Bacteria > Pseudomonadota > Alphaproteobacteria > Rhizobiales > Hyphomicrobiaceae > JAGVSR01. The sequence goes on along the minus strand of CAZZPH010000208.1, from coordinate 5,059 downwards.
TCGTTACCAGCATCTCCCCACATCCAATCGTTGCCCGGACCACCTGTGATCGTATCGTTACCTGCCCCACCGTAAAGCCGGTCGTTGCCTGCCTTGCCGTCGATTGTGTCGTTTCCGGACGAGCCGATGATCCTGTCGTTGCCGCCCCCGCCTTCGATCCGCTCGATACTGATAACTTGAACCTTCGAGAGATCGATCACGCCACCCTGATCAGATAGCCGGAGCACATCGTAACCCGCGCCGCCATCAATGATCTCCGCATTGAGCGATGAAAAGCGTCCCGCACTCAGACCGATGATGTCATTGCCACTGCTGCCCTGGATCCGGTCGGTTCCAGCACCTCCCCAGTAGAAATCAAAACCCGCATTCCCCGAGACGAGGAACACGTCATCCCCGCCGAAACCATAAAGCCGATCGTTGCCTGCCCCGCCGTCGATTGTGTCTGCATACCTCGTGCCGCGAAGCACATCGTCGCCCGGCGTGCCGGATATAATGACGGGGGGCGCCTCACCGGGTTCAACCTGGATAGTCGCCACTGCGAATGCCTCACCCCCATTGCCATCGCTGATCTGATACCGGAACGATGCCGTGCCAGTGAAGCCGGCAGCAGGCGTAAAGACGATGCGGCCGTCTGCTTCCAATGTCACGGTGCCGCCGCTTGCTTGTCCGGCCCCGATTATGACGAGGTGATCACCATCTACATCGCTGTCGTTGGTGAGCAATTGCGCAGCGGTCAGCGTCAAGGCGATGCCAGACCTGGTGCTGTACCCGCTGTCGTCCCGGGCGACGGGCGCGTCATTCACCGGCGTGATCGTCAGGCGGAATTCCGTCTGTGCTGTCTGCATGCCATCGAAGGCTGTGACCTTGAGATCGATAACTCCATTGAAGTTTTGTGGCGGTGTCCCTTGCAAGGTTCGCGTTTCGCCATCGTAGGAAAGCCACGCCGGGCGGGAGGTGCCATCGGCAAGGGTGATGTCGAAGAACAGCGGATCACCGTCGGGATCCGAAAATGCAGTCTCAGGGATTGTGAAGGACCAGAGATGGTCCTCCGGAGAGACCTGATCGGAAACTGCCCCGCCAAGCACGACGGGTGCCGAATTCTGCAGGAAAAGGACGCCAGCCTTGGCGATTGCCACACCGCCGCGCCCATCGGAAACAGTGTACGAAATCTCCACAACGCCAGCCTCGCCTGCGGCCGGCGCGACCGTCACATCGCCATTCGCCGTCAGGTGCACAGTGGCGCCCGGAGTCGACGCCGAAACGGCAACGATCGATAGCGGATCGCCATCCGCGTCACTGTCGTTGCCGAGAAACTCGATCGCGGGAAGCGTAATTTCATTAAGGTATGTAAACATGAGGCCGTCGTCGCGCGCGACGGGCGCGTCGTTTGCAAGGACTCCTGCACCGGCGGCCAGATATAGAATCTGAGCGCGATCCCAAACGGACTGATCATCAAACCGCAAGCTTTCGATCGAATGTCCCAGAATGAAGTCCCGCAGGATCACGCGCCCACCATCGGCGATCCGCAAGATGACGTCGTTCTCCATATCGGGCGCGAGAAAGACACCTGTCGTTGAAGGATCGATGCCGACCAGGAGTAGAACATCGGTGTCATCGGGCGATCCATCGTCGACGATCGTGTCGATCCCACCACCGAGTTGATAGATGAAACCGTCACTGCCCTCTCCGCCGATGAGGAGATCGTTGCCACCGCCCCCGTAGAGCGTATCGTCCCCATGCCCTCCAACTAGGATGTTGTCCTCGTCATTGCCCGTGAGTCTGTTCCGCAGGGCGTTGCCGATGCCCATGACGGCCGAGCCGGTAAGCTGCAGGTTCTCGACGTGCTCAGAAAGCGAGTAATCGATGCTCGCAATAACCGTATCAATGCCTTCTGCGGCCAATTCGGCGACGGTATCGCCAGCGCTATCGACAATATAGGTGTCGTTGCCGCGCCCGCCGGACATGAGGTCGTCGCCTGATCCTCCATCCAGAAGATCCCGTTTGTCACTTCCGATCAGAGTGTCGTTGCCCTCGCCTCCGTAGAGATCGCTACCGCTGGAATGGACAGGCGCGGAGAATGCAGAGAATGCGGAAAATTGCGCAGCACCCGCTGGTGGCGTCAGGCTGGCGATCAGGAGATCATCGCCATCGGTGCCATCGAGTCTCTCGCGCTGGTCTTGAGACCCGTCCTCGGGGAAGTCGTAGACGGGAGTTTGAGGTGCGGGCGCAATCGGATCTTCCAACCTGCCGCCATTCATTAGAATGTCGACGATGGTGTCCCAGTTGTCGTAGATCGTTGCCGTGCCTGGGCCGATGAAATTCTCATAGTCAAGGAAGGATTCTCCGGCCAACGCATAGAATTGGATGCCGAGATCTCCCTCGCTGAACTCTCTGATCCGGATAATCGTTTCTGTTTCCGAATGAGGCAACCCGGCAACGAACGAGTAGGTTTCGCCTTCGTCGTTGACATCCTCACCTTCAAAAATCTCACCGCCGAAAATGTGAATTAGGAGATCTTCTCCATCCCGGGTGAACGCGATACGTCCAGCAAAATCGAATACACCTTGATAGCTGTTGCTGTTGAAAATGAAGTCGTGCTGCGTTTGCCACGGAACGTAATAGAAGTCGCTCAACAGTGCGCTTCCGGATTGATCGACCTGTGGAACGTCGGCGAAATTTGCGACACCCGGGATGCTTCCCACCGCTCCTTTGATCTGGAAAAGACCCGAGCCTTCGAACACATCCGTTCCAGGCTTCAAAAAGTTGTAGGGCACGAACAGCTTGTCGCTGCTGCTGCCGCCCTCGATGACGAACTCCGTGAACTGCCCCGTCACGTCCCGAGACGAAAGGCTGGACAAAATGAACGTATTGCTGCCATCCCCGCCACGGGCAAGGACGCGGCCCGCTCCAGATACGATGACGTCGTCACCTTCTCCACCGTCGAGCACGAGATCGAACCCCTCCGGATCGGGATTCGAAAAAGCGGCGGCATGCCGCGCGTCGAGCGTGTCGTTGCCCTTTCCACCTTCGATAAGTCGCATATCCGGTGCGGCATAGATGCGATCGTCACCCGCCGACCCGACCAGGTATTCCGCTGATTTCACCCAAATGCCAGTCTGCCCGGCGAACTCACCAGTGCTGGGGTCGGCGGCCCCCACGCGCACGACTTCTGGATTGTCCGAGGGAACAATAAGAAGGCTCTGATCTCCAGGTGAGAAATCAACCTTGTCACCTGGACCGTCCGGATCCTGCGAGCCCATATCGAGCAGCAGAGGGAGTTCCTGAAAAATGACGCCTTCACCGACGGTGATGGTCTCGCTGGCATCATCGTACCGGATATGCTCGATGGAAAAGAGCAAATCGTAGCCCGTCGACCGATACCCGTAATACGTGGGAATGAGGTGCTCGACGAAAAAGGGCTCAAACTCGATATGCACCACGCCCGCACCGGTATAGTCCACTGCGTCGATGCCATCCAAATCGTAGCGCATGCCGGGCTGCCCGCCATGCATGATGTCCCGGCCGTTCGACCACTTCAGAACGTCATTATCGGCGCCGCCGTAGAGCTTATCGATCGAGATGAAGTCTGGTCGCCCTTCGAGCTGGTCATTGCCCTGGCCTCCCAGAATGGTGTTGAACGACCACTCCAACTTGAGTTCGTCCTCTTGTGAGGTCCCCAGAAGAGTGTGCGTTCCCGTCGTGAATGACAGGAACTGGGACGGCATGTTCTGGGCGATATCGACGCCCATATAGTAGAGAATCGATGCCACCATTGAGGACGAATTTGCGGTGGGCAACGGTGACCAGGGAAAGTTAAATACGTGGTAGGGATATACCTGAGATTCCAGATCGCGGCCGATCACCACCATGGTCTCCCAATCGCCGAAGGGATTGTCCGACTCAAGGATTCTGGAACCTCTGTAGGAGGGCGTGCCTGCGATGCTGGCAAGCTCTTCGGGGGTGTTCACGCCAAACGCGCGCGTCATGGTTGTGAATCCATCGGCGCCATCGAGACCGATGGTGAAGGCGCCATCGGGGCCCACATCGCGCGTGCCCTCCATGACGAACCAGTTGTGCTGCTGGCGGCCGTCTTCGAACGGATCGAGTTGGAGGATGAGCATCAGGTGATCGCCGCCCAGGTGACCATAGGTGACGCCAAATCCGAGCTCGACCTGAATGGGAATGCGCTCGATACGAATGGGCATGATGGGTCTCCATGGCGACCAGCGGGGTTACTCCGCGGGGACCTTGCTGCAGGCACAGGCGTTGGAATGCTGGATGAAGCGAAGCGGGCGGTCCCGCGCGGCAGAAGGCGCTAAAGCGCGGGCATCGTAGCGCGCATCGGATGCTGGGAGCCCAACCGCCGGGTCATGGATCGACGTTGCTTGGGCGCGGTGCCGAAGGACGTGGTGAGCTCGCTCTTTTGCCACGGCGTGCCGGCCCCTGCCATCGGGGTTGCGATCGTCCACACCACCACTGTCCCCCCCGGCAACTCCCACGCAACACCTCCGGTCAGCCCCCCTCACCGGAGGGCATCAACCAGAGCCCTCGGTGAAAATTCTATTTAAAATTGCAAATCGCACAATTTTAACTAGAACTCAATAGCACCGGGACACGGTTAACCATTCAGAGAGCACAAGATCGCCCACGTCAATCGTCAGATGGCATACCTTCTGACGAAGAACCTTTTCCATGTGTGCACGGAAAGACGGCAGGGTTCGGAAATGCGTAGGTAGATCTGAGGCATAGCCGGGATACCCGGGCTTCGTCCGGATGCGCATGGTCAGCTGGCGCGGACGAAAACGGTCCGAACCCAGGGGCTAACGCCGGGGGTTTGGCAGCCTCAATTCGAACGGCGGAATTCAGCGGGCAGTTTCGGACCTGCCTCGGGATGCTCTTTCAAGAAATGCTGCAAACATGACAGCAGCTCGCGCACATGCCGCCAATCTCCGCGCTCGCGCGCCGCGTGGATGTCGTCGACAATCATATCCCGGATGACCTCGCACCCCTCCGCCCTCTCCAGCATGCAGGTGGCCATGCCCGCCGCAACGATCTCCGG
>CAZZPH010000207.1:0-5200 GCA_964655725.1 uncultured Hyphomicrobium sp. | reverse complement strand
GGAAGCAGATTATCTGCGCCTTCGCCTTGATGTGGTGACAGACAATGCCTGCCGGAAATTCCATATCGACAACGTAACTGCGCGACTGGTCTGCACCTATCGCGGCTCTGGCACACAGTATGGCGTTTCATCCAATGGTGGCGATCCGGATCACATCTTCTCCGTGCCAATCGGCTCACCGGTCATTCTTCGCGGCACCCAGTGGCCGACAGCCGACCCCACCCGCTTCCTGCATCGTTCGCCACCCATCAAAGGAACGGGCGAGACGCGCCTGGTACTGGTGCTGGACCCCATCCACGACCACGCAGAAACGGCATGACCGCTCCGCGCTACTGATTCCCAAACCCAGAAATTCAAGGAGTTCGAATATGTTGAAGAAGACCCTCTCTGCCCTGATCTTGTCATCGAGCCTGGTATTTCCAGCGCTTGCTGGCGACGGTGTGCTCGATGTCGCAGCCCCGTTCGAGATCAAGGGAGCCGACCCGTCGCTTTCGGGCGACATCTTCCTGAAAATGGGCATCGCCGAGACCCTGGTCAATGCCGACAAGGACGGTCGCTTGCTTCCGGGACTTGCCGAAAGCTGGGCGAGTTCCGCTGACGGCCTCGTCTGGCGCTTCAAGCTTCGCGACGGTGTGACTTTCCACAATGGCGTCCCGTTGACTGCGGAGGCGGCGGCAAACGCGCTCGAAACGGCGCGCTCGAAGAAGGGATTGCTGTCCACCGCTCCCATCACTGCGATCACGGCAGAAGGCTCCGAACTTGTCATCGCCCTCTCCTCTCCCTTCGGTGCTCTCCCGGCGTTCTTAGCCGAGTATCGATCGCAGATTCTCGCTCCGTCTTCCTACGGGGCGGACGGCATGGCGACGTCCGTGATCGGCACCGGTCCGTTCAAGATCACCGAGATGCAGCCGCCAATGTCGCTCAAGTCGGACCGCAACGAATCCTATTGGGGCGATAAGGCCAAGGTCGCCAAAGCTACCTACGCCGCGGTAGGACGGGCCGAGACACGCGCCCTGATGGCGGAGAGCGGCGACGCAGATTTCGTCTTCAACCTTGATCCGGCCTCGGTACAGCGGCTTTCGGATGTCGGCAGCGTCGAGGTACTCTCGGTTTCGATCCCGCGAGTGCTCTTGCTGAAGCTGAATGCGGCGCATCCATTCTTCGACACGCCGACAGAACGCCGGGCACTGAGCATGGCGATTGATCGCGCAGGAATTGCCAAAACCGTGCTGCGCTATCCCGCCGCCGCAAACCAGATGTTCCCTCCGGCAATGGGTCAATGGCATCAGACGGACATGGCACCGCTCACTCACGATATCGAGGGAGCTCGGAGTGCGCTTGCGGCAGAAGGATGGAAGCCCGGCGCAGATGGCATTCTTGAAAGGGACGGACAACGTTTCGAAGTCGAATTGCTGACCTATCCGGATCGTCCGGAGCTGCCTCTCGTCGCTGCCGTGCTGGAGCAGATGTTTGCCGACATCGGCATAAAGGTGATCGTCAACTCAACCAACTTCTCCGAGATCCCCGCCAAGCACGCAGCTGGAACGCTGCAGATGGCGCTGTTCGCACGCAATTTCGGCCTCGTTCCCGATCCTGTCGGCACGCTGCTGCAGGACTACGCACCAACGGGTGACTGGGGCGCGATGGGCTGGGAGAATGCCGAATTGACGGAACTGGTGAAGAAGATCGCGAGTGGTCAGGGTACTAATGCTGATCGTGCCCGGGTTGCGACAATCATGCATGAGGAAATGCCAGTCATTCCGATCGCCTGGTACCAGCAGACTGCCGCTGTTTCAAAAGAGGTAAAAGGCGCCACAATCGATCCGTTCGAGCGGAATTTCGGCTTGTGGTCCATGGAATTCGCCAAGTGACGCGAATATTCGCCATCCTCGGCTTCCGCCTTGCACAGGCGGGAGTCGTGGCGCTTCTTGTAGGCGTCGCAACGTTTCTGATGATGCGTTCACTGCCCGGCGACCTTGCTTATCGCATCGCCGCCGGACGCTACGGCTACGACAATACGACTGCCGAAGTCGCGGCGCAGGTGAGGGAGGAGCTTGGCTTGGACCGCGGACCTCTGCTCGCATTTGCCGATTGGATCGCGGACATTGCGCGCTTCAATCTCGGAACCTCGGTTGTGAGCGGGGAATCGGTCTGGGCCGAGATCGTGCACCAGTTCGGCGCAACGCTGCAGCTTGCCGCTGCGGCAGTGATCATCGCCATGGTGATGGCTCTGCCAGTCGGCGTGTGGTGCGGACTCCATGTCGGAGGCAGAGCAGATCGAGTACTCATCGTTGTGTCATCGGTCCTGCGGGCGGTTCCTCAATTCCTTCTGGGTCTCATGTTGATCGTCCTGTTGTCCGTGCAGTTCCGGCTGCTGCCAGCGGCGGGCCACGGGGAGATGCGCCATCTCCTTTTGCCGGCCCTGACACTTTCGCTTGGACTGGCGGCAGCTTCCGCCCGCATCACCCGCGACGCCATGGACGCGGTTGCACGCTCGCCCCTGTACGAGTTTGCCCGCTGGAAGGGGTTGAACGAAGGCGAAGTGCTACGGCGCCACGGGCTTCGCAACATCGCCGCGCCTGTACTTACCTATCTCGGCTTGCAGTTCGTGTTCCTGGCGGAGGGCGTGGTGGTCGTCGAAACGATCTTTGGCTGGCCCGGGATCGGCCACGCGCTGATCCACGCGATCTTTCATCGCGACGTCCCCATGGTACAGGGTACCGCATTGGTGATGGGGCTCGGCTTCGTACTGGTCAACACGCTCGTCGACCTCGCCGTCATGCGCATCGATCCCCGAACCGATGCACGTCGGAAAGCCGCACCGGAGGTACATCATGGCTGAGCTCTCGGCTTTGGCGCATGCACCTGAAAGTACCCGACGCCGCTTTCCATGGGCAGTCCTTCTCCTCGCCTGCGTTGCTCTATTCTGCCTGCTGGCGCCGTTATTCGATCAGTTGGGCCCGTTTAAACAGTCGTTGTCGAAGGCGCTGACAGGTCCGGATGCGACCTCTCCCTTCGGCTACGATCATCTGGGTCGCTCGATGTTCGCGCGAATGGGCCAGGCAATAAGCCTTTCGCTTTCCATTGCACTCGCTGCAACGGGTACGGCTGCGGCCGTCGGAGTCGCGCTCGGCATGCTCGCGAGTTGGCGGGGTGGATGGGTGGACCGTCTCCTCAGTCTGGTAGCCGACTCAATGTTGGCCTTGCCCGCTCTCCTGCTGGTCCTCATGGCGGGCGTGATCATGCAGTCGACGGCACTATCATTCTGGGCCGGGATTGCAGCGGTCCAGTGGATAGAATTCTTCCGCTTGTCCCGTTCGGTAATGCGCGTGACCCTGGCATCGCCTGCCGTGGAAGCAGCGCGGTTGCTGGGCTTTGGCCCCGGCCATGTCTTCCGTCGCCATCTGTGGCCGGAAGCCGGACCGCTCCTTGTGACGGCTGCCGCGTTCGGAGTTGCCAACGCCATCATGGCGATCGCGGCGCTGGGTTTCGTCAGCGTCGGGATGCGTGCGCCCACGCCCGAACTCGGACTGATGATGGTCGAGCTCCTTCCCTATTGGCAAGAGGCGCCCTGGGCTCTGGCTCAGCCGGTCATTGCCTGCTTTGCGATCCTGCTTGCGTTGAATTCACTGGCAGGAGCCCGGCAATGACGATTCTACTCGATGCCAAGGGCATTTCGGTCCTTGGGCCGCACGGTCCGCTTGTGGAGCCGGTTTCGCTGACGCTAAGTGCCGGCGCACCTCTGACGATCGTGGGTGAAACCGGCTCCGGAAAGAGCCTGCTGCTGCAAGCCATGACAGGAACCCTGCCTGCCGGGCTTCGTGCGACCGGTACGATCACAATTGGAGCCGACGCCTACGATGTCTCTCGTCCCGTACTGATGCGCGGGTTGTGGGGCCGCGTCTTCAGCATCCTTCCGCAGGAACCTTGGCTCGCGCTCGACCCGCTCATGCGCTCGCGAGAGCAGGTAGCCGAGGTACACCGGCTCGTTGGACGAAATCCGGGTGCTGATGCGCGCGCGCTGACCGACCTTAAGGACGTTGGTCTCATGCAGGCCGAAGGCCGTTTGCCGGGCGAATTGTCGGGCGGCATGGCCCAGCGCCTTGCTTTCTCCGCTGCGCGCGCTGGCGGCGGTACGATCCAGTTCGCCGATGAACCCACCAAGGGCCTCGACACGGCGATGCGTGACGATGTTGCGGACCTTCTGCTCGCTCGCCTCGGCTCCACGGGCGGACTGCTGATCGTAACCCACGACCTTGAACTGGCGCGGCGACTGGGTGGCGAGATCGTAGTCATGCTGGAAGGCAGGATCATCGAACGAGCCGGATCGGAAAGACTGCTTGCAGAGCCTGAACACACCTATACGAAACGCCTGATCAAAGCACAGCCAACAAACTGGCCAAAACGCACTACTTCGGCCTCGGTCGGTTCACCTGTCTTGTCGGCACGCGGGTTGGCGGTGGAGCGCGGCGGAAGAAAGCTGTTCGAGAATATTGATATCGATCTCGCGCCAGGTGAAGTCGTGGGTGTGTACGGTCCCAGCGGGTGCGGCAAGACCACACTGGGCAACGCGCTGCTCGGTCTCGTTTCGGCGTTCGCCATCAGCATCACTCGCGCGCATTCTGCCAGAACACGATATCAAAAACTCTGGCAGGACCCACCCAGCGCGTTTGCCCGCAAGCAGACGATTGGCAGCGAATTGCAAGCCGTGGCGAAACTGCACAAGGTAGACACCAGTCGCATCGAGGATCTGCGAATGAAGCTGCGACTGCCGCTTTCCCTATTCGACCGTCTCCCCGAACAGGTCTCGGGCGGCGAACTCCAGCGGATTTCAATCCTGCGGGCGCTGATGGCCAACCCGGTTTTCCTCTTCGCCGACGAGCCGACATCGCGTCTCGATCCGGTCACACAACAGGAGGTCTTGGGCATGCTCGGCGAGTTTGTGCGAGATGAGGGTCTGGCTTTGATGCTCGTCAGCCACGACGCAGATCTTCTTGACCGGTTCTGCGATCGCGTCATCCGCTTCGACATCGATAATGCCTATGATCCATTGACGCACGAAAAGAAAAAACCTAAGTTTAACTCATGGTTTCGCGCGTTCGAAAGAACAGCGAATTAAAAGGGAACACGGTGAGGTGTAGCCAACAGGCGCCAAATCCGTGACTGCCCCCGCAACTGTGAGCGGTGAGCGACCCCCGGA
>CAZZPH010000206.1:0-5204 GCA_964655725.1 uncultured Hyphomicrobium sp. | reverse complement strand
GCTTGGCTTCAAGCCGCTCAAACAGCGTGAAGGCATCCGCTGTTGCGCCGGCAAATCCGCCGATCACGTCACCGCGCCCAAGCTTGCGCACCTTGCGGGCGTTGGCCTTGATCACGGTCTGGCCAAGACTGACCTGCCCGTCACCAGCGACAACAACGTGCCCGCCCTTGCGGACGGTAAGGATGGTGGTGGCGTGCCAGGTTGGGACGCTGGAATGGGACGGATCTGTGCTCATCTGACCACCTCATCTAGGCCTCGGGCCGATGTAAATCAAGAACAGTGCAACGAAGCGCCCGGCGCTGGAACGCGCGGGAAAAGGCTGCTAGAGGCTTAAGGTCCACCCACATCCTTTCGCACCCTCCCTCCGAAGGGGCGACGCACCGATCAAGCGAGGGCGACTTTGAAGCGGCAAGCGAGCATCTCACGCAAGACCAAAGAGACCGAGATCGTCGCCAGCATCGATCTTGATGGCTCGGGTGCATTCGACATCAAGACGGGGATCGGCTTCCTCGATCACATGCTGGAGCAACTCGCCCGGCATTCCCTCATCGATGTGAAGCTCGCCGCGAAAGGCGATCTGGAGGTCGATTTCCATCACACGGTGGAAGATTGCGGCATCGTGCTGGGGCAGGCGGTTGCCAAGGCGCTGGGGGATAAGGTGGGCATTGCGCGCTATGCGGACGTGCACCTGGCGATGGACGAGGCTCTGACCCGTGTGGCCGTCGATGTTTCAGGCCGGCCCTATCTCATTTGGAACGTGACGTTCAGCCGCGACAAGCTCGGCGAGATCGACACGGAGCTATTTCGCGAGTGGTTCCAAGCATTTGCGCAGAACGCGGGCATCACCCTGCACATTCAGAATCTCTATGGGGAGAATAACCACCACATCGCGGAGACCTGCTTCAAAGGGCTGGCCCGCGCCTTGCGACAGGCGATCACGGCCGACCCACGGCAAGCGGGCCGGGTGCCATCGACAAAGGGGACTCTTAGCGTATGATTGGCTTACTGCTTCGCGCCAGGGATAACGCCTTGAACGTCTTTACGGTGCATGAGCCACCCGATCCGCCGGCCGATAGGATCGACCGGGCAGGTGAGCTTGTTTTTCTCAAAGACGGGTTCTCCTGGGGCGCCGCCTTGTTCGGACCCCTCTATTTCCTGGTGCGCGGCCATTGGCTGGGGCTTGCTGCGTATCTCGCCGTGGCCACGGTGTTGCTGCTGAGCTTGGCTGCGTTGGGACTGGCGGTGCAGTGGACGAGCATTGCCGTTCTGGCCCTCAACATCTATTTCGGGTTCGAGAGCGCCAATCTGGAGCGGGCTTGGCTCGAATGGCGGGGCTGGAGCGAGATCGGCACTGTTGTTGGCCGCAACCAGAGCGAATGTGAGCGCCGCTTCTTCGAGACGTGGTTGGAGGAGCAGCCCCTCATCTCGGGACTTGGCAAAACGCAGACGGCGCAGCGTTCCTCAGCGTGGAATTTCCTGCCGGGGGCTCGCGCCTGAGCGTGCCCATGCAGCGCGTCGCTATCATAGATTACGGGTCGGGCAATCTGCACTCGGCCGCCAAGGCCTTCGAGCGGGCGGCTGGCGATTGCGGCCGTCCGACGACAGTCCTCGTCACAGCCAATCCCGATGACGTGCTCCGGGCGGACCGCGTCGTGCTGCCCGGTGTGGGCGCATTTGCCGACTGCCGGCGCGGTCTTGATGGTGTTCCAGGGATGCGGGCCGCACTCGAAGACGTGGTGCGGGTGAAGGGCCGGCCGTTCCTGGGGATCTGCGTTGGCATGCAACTCATGGCCACGCGCGGGCTGGAGCACGAAGTCACCGAGGGTCTTGGCTGGATCGACGGCGAAGTGCGCGCCATTGAGCCTGCCGACCCGAACCTTAAAATTCCTCACATGGGGTGGAACACACTCCAGCTTGCAAGGCCCCACCCGCTCCTCGAGGGTCTTCCGGCCGGCGACAGCGGACTTCACGCCTACTTCGTGCATTCATTCCATCTCGTGGCCCGCAATCGCGACGATGTCGTCGCCGAGACAGACTATGGTGGGCCGGTGACCGCTCTTGTCGCCCGCGCCAACATCGCTGGCACGCAATTCCATCCTGAGAAAAGCCAGGCGCTGGGTCTCGGCCTGATCGCAAATTTTCTGCGATGGGCCCCCTGATCAGGCCCTTTGCTGTCGGGCCCTGCGAGGTTCAGCTCCGCCGCGCGATCGTGAACCGCATCGCGTCGCGCAGGCCGTCAGCGCGGGCACCGTATTGCTCGAGTTGCCGGAGCCCGAGTTCTTCGGAGGCTGCGAGCGCGTTCCGGGCCTCTTCGATACCGAGCAGTGAGACGAGGGTTGCCTTGTTGGCGTTTGCATCCTTGGCGACAGCTTTGCCAAGGGTTGCCGCGTCGCCCTCGACGTCGAGCAGATCGTCGGCGATCTGGAAGGCGAGGCCGAGGGCGGCCCCAAATCGCTTCAGTGCGAGTCGATCGCCGGGGGATGCATCGCCCAGGATTGCTCCGGCCTCGCATGCATACGTCAGCAGCGCACCAGTTTTCATGCTCTGCAGTGTTCGGATGTGATCGGCCGTCGGCGCCTTGGGCCGTGCGAGTTTGTCGGCCAACAGGTCGAGCGCCTGCCCGCCGACCATGCCGGCCGCTCCCGCTGCCCGGGCAAGGGCGTCGATGAGCGCCACGCGGATTGCGGGATCGGGATGGGTGGACGGCCTGGCCAGAACTTCGAAAGCAAGTGTGAGGAGCGCATCGCCGGCAAGGATTGCCGTCCACTCGTCATAGGCTTTCCAGACGGTTGGACGGCCGCGCCGCATCTCATCGTTGTCCATGGCCGGAAGGTCATCGTGAACGAGGGAATAGCAGTGGACAAGTTCCACGGCCGCCGCCGGGCCCGCCGCGGCCTCAGATGGGACGCCGAAAAGGCTTGCACTTTCCATGACCAGGTAGGGCCGAAGGCGCTTTCCACCGGCCAGGACGGCGTGCCGCATGGCTGCGATCAGACGGGCGGTCTCTTCTGCGGGGGCCTCTCCAGAAAGACCATTTTCCTTCAATAGATCATCGAGGCAGGTTTCGATGAGGCTGGCGGCACGGGCAAGACCAAGCTCGAACGTCATTGATGGGGGACCTGATGGAAGGCTAGGGATATGACAGGCGCGACGAACGCATAACATGGGCTGGTGCAGGGACGCGACTATGGTGGTGAGGGATGTGGATCTGCGGACATCTCGCCCAGGCTGGGGAATGGTGTGCCGGTGAACAAGGACGAGCCAGATCGGCCCGGTGACGTGGATGGAGCCGATACTCCGCCCGGCACCGGCGCACGCGACGCGGCTGCCGAGGTGCCGGCGTGCGAGCCTGCGGCGCTCGCGGCACAGGTGGTCCACGTGCCGGACGGCGACGCGCGTGCTCTGTATGAGGGGGCGGTTGAGCGCATTCTGGCCGATGCTATGGGACGTGATGCTGCCTGGGCCGATCGGCACCAATCTCCGATCCATGCCGCTGACCTGGGCAGCCCAACCAGCACCGGCTCGACGCTCGATGGAGCGGTTACATACGAATTGGCACACGGGTCTGAGACCAGCGCCGGTCTCCTCGAGCCTCATCACAGCACGGATGCGCAGGGGTTCGATTATCGTCCGGCTGTTGACGATAGGATCGCCCCGGCCGAGACCCCGCCTGCAGCTGTGCGGATCGAGCCCGTGCTCGAGATGCCCGACCTCGGTGGTGCGCCATCGGATGCTGACATCGCGGACGTGACGAGCGTCCCAGCGGGTCCCGCACGATCGGCTCATGCTGTCATGGACGGCGCGGCAATTTCTCCGCCGGTACACGTCGGATTGCATGCGCAGGCTGCCACGGAGGCCGCTGGCCCCTTAGCTGTGACCCCATCCATCGGCGTGCCAGCGCCAGCCTCTGCGCCAGCCCCAGCAACGGGCACGCAACGATCGGCTTGGTGGTCCCGTGCGCGGATGGGCCTCAAGATCCTGCTGGTGGTCTTCGCTGGCTACCTCGCTCTCGTACTGCTGCTTATTCTTCTCTATCGATTTGTCGATCCGCCCGGCTCCACGCTGATGGCGTACCAGTGGCTCAAAGGGACGAAGATCAATCGCACCTGGGTTCCGATCGAAGACATCTCCCACAATCTCATTCGCGCCGTCGTGGTGGCCGAGGATTCGAGCTTCTGCCGGCACTGGGGGATTGATCTTGGCGCTATGAAGGAGGCGATCGACCGTGCCGGTGACGGGACACCGCGCGGGGCCAGCACCATCTCCATGCAGGTCGCGAAAAACCTCTTTCTCACGCATTCGAAAAGCTATGTGCGCAAAGCCGTCGAGATTCCATTGACGGTTGTCGCAGAGGGCGTGTGGCCCAAGCAGCGTATGCTTGAGATTTACCTGAATATCGCTGAGTGGGGTCCGGGCATTTTCGGTGCGGAGGCGGCCGCGCAACATCACTTCGGAAAGCCTGCCGCCCGATTGAGCGAGCGTGAGGCGGCACTGCTCGCGTCCGTTCTGCCCAATCCGATCATTCGTAGCGCGGGCAAGCCAGGGCCGCAGACCACGCGCAAGGCGAGCGTCGTGCAGGCCCGGATGCGAGCCTCGCGCTCAGTTGCAGACTGCGCGATGCCGCAAAAGGCTGCAGCGGGAAGCATGCAATCGCCCCCCGCCGCCAAATCTACAACCGCGCCCAAGCCTGCCGGCCAAACCGGCGCCAAGCCCAGCTCCGCTGCGGCTCAGCGCCCTGCTGCTCGCCAACAGCCAGCCAAACCGTCTCCGTCCCGCCCGCCCGCGGCGAAGCCCGAGCAGGGGCCGTGGAACACCTCGATTGAGAGGCTCTACTGAAGAGCCGCCTCAAGCGAGGAGGAAGTCGTCGATCGTTATGACATTCAAGCCGTCGCCATTCACGCCCTTGAGCAGCAAGCTGCCGCCGTCTCCACCCTTGATCGTGACGAGTGTTTCATTGCCAAGATCCTTGATTTCGACAAATTGCGCGAACGTCGATTTCGTGATGCCCAATTCTGAGATGTCAATCCGATCCTGACCACCCCTGGGGTTGGCGTCAAAGCCGATGGCGACGTCTTTGCCGAACTTCGGTGTTAGGACGATCGTGTCGTTGCCGAGGCTGACCACGTACGTATCGTTGCCCCTGCCGCCAATGAGCTTGTCGTTCCCGGCCCCACCGTTAAGCGTGTCGTTGCCATCGCCACCGT
>CAZZPH010000205.1:0-5215 GCA_964655725.1 uncultured Hyphomicrobium sp. | reverse complement strand
GCGCCAAGCGTCATGCCATCGCGCACTTTGAAGGTCGCGATCGACTTCTTGGCCTTCGTCAGCTGCGGCTTCTGTCCCGCGATGAGGGCAAGCTCGCTGGCAGCATTCTCCGCCTTCTTGCGGTCCTGCGTCGCCTCGCCGACACCCATATTGAGAACTATCTTCTCAATCCGGGGGATCTGCATGGGGTTTTGATATTCAAACTTCTTGGCCAGGGCCTCGCGCACAACCTTCTCGTAATGCTCCTTCATGCGCGGCTTGTAGCCGGCTGGACGCGGCTTGGGCGCCTCGGCGGGAACAGCCGCGGCCGCTTTCGCAGCTTTCTGAGCCTTAGCGGGTGCGCCGCCATCCTGCGGCTTTCCACCCTTTGCCGGCTTCTGTCCCGGCTTCTGTTTGTCGGCCATGGCCTAGTTCTTCTCCGGAATGACTTCGCCAGAGCGCTTGGCGAAACGTACCTTGCGACCATCCTCGAGGATCTTGAAGCCCACCCGCGTCGGCTTGCCGTCCTTGGGGTCCTCAAGCGCGAGGTTGGACAGCTGGATCGCAGCCTCTTTCGAGATGATCCCGCCCTCTTGAGCTGCGGTCTGCTTCTGATGCCTGCGCACAACGTTGACACCACGCACCAGGGCACGCTGCTCTTTCGGGCGCACCTCGATGACCTCGCCGTGCTTGCCCTTGTCGCGACCCGTGAGAACGATCACGTGGTCACCCTTCTTGATCTTCGCGCCGGCCATCACAGCACCTCCGGCGCAAGCGATACGATCTTCATGTGGTTCCTGGCCCTCAACTCACGGGTCACCGGTCCAAAGATGCGCGTGCCAACAGGCTCGCCCTGGGCATTGATGAGCACCGCGGCATTGCGATCGAAGCGGATCAGAGAGCCGTCTGCACGACGCACGCCCTTCGCCACCCGCACAACGACGGCCTTCATCACCTGCCCCTTCTTCACGCGTCCCTTCGGGATCGCCTCCTTCACCGACACAACGATGGTGTCGCCGATGGTTGCATACCTGCGCTTGGATCCGCCCAGCACCTTGATGCACTGCACGCGGCGCGCGCCCGAATTGTCGGCGACGTCGAGATTTGTCTCCATCTGGATCATCGCTGCCGTCCTTCTCATAGAGCCGCACGAGGCGGCCTCACATTCAAACTATTCCGAGGGTCCAATCCGCCGGCGCGAACGCCGCGCATCGGCCAGACCGGCCCGAATTCTCAAGTTCCCAGACCGTCAGCTTCGCGCCACCACAACCCAGCGCTTGCGCTTGGAAATGGGTGCACTCTCCTCGATCTCTACCTTGTCTCCAATCTTGAAGACATTCGTCTCGTCGTGAGCGTGATACTTCTTCGTGCGCCGCACGGTCTTTTTGAACAGCGGATGCGTGAAGCGGCGCTCCACCTCCACCACGATGGTCTTGTCGTTCTTGTCGGAGACGACCACACCCTGCAGAATGCGCTTCGGCATCTTCTATTACTCTCCTCAGGCGCTCTTCTGCGAGCCAACCGCCCGCTTGGCGCGAGCCACCGTCATCACGCGGGCAATGTCACGGCGAACTTCGCGAATGCGCGAGGTTGCCTCGAGCTGACCCGAAGCCCGCTGAAAGCGCAGGTTGAACTGCTCCTTCTTCAGCTTGGTCAGCTGATCATCCAGCTCATCGAGCGACATGCCTTTTAATTCCGCCGCCTTCATCGTACGTCCTCACTCATTCCCTGGCACCCGTCCGCATCAGCCGATGCGCGTGACGATGCGTGTCTTGATCGGCAGCTTGGCTGCTCCCAGCGCAAGCGCCTCCTTGGCGATCGCAGGGCTCACACCACCCAACTCGAAAATGATGCGGCCGGGCTTCACCCGCGCCACCCACAATTCGACGCTGCCCTTGCCGGAGCCCATGCGGACTTCGGCCGGCTTCTTGGTAACGGGGAGATCAGGAAAGATCCTGGTCCACAACCGTCCCTGCCGCTTGGTGTGGCGAGCGATCGCACGGCGCGCGGCTTCGATCTGGCGCGCGGTGACGCGCTCGGGCTCGAGCGCCTTCAAGCCGTAGGTTGAAGCATTGTCTTTTCCTAATTCCCTCAGCTCTCGCTGGCCGTCTCGGTGCTTTCGCCACCGCGCGGCCCGCCGCCCCGGCCACCACGCGGCCCGCGGCGCTGATCACGCCGCTCTCCATCGTCGCGGCGCGGACGCGGACCTGCGCTATCCTGCGCCTCCATGGTCCGCCTCTCGGAGGCCATCGGATCGTGCTCGATGATCTCGCCCTTGAAGATCCACACCTTGATGCCGATGACACCGTATGCGGTTTTTGCCAGTCCGTAACCGAAGTCGATATCGGCACGCAGCGTATGCAGCGGTACGCGGCCCTCACGATACCACTCCGTGCGCGCAATTTCCGCGCCACCGAGCCGGCCGGCCACGTTGATGCGGATGCCGATGGCGCCCAGCCGCAAGGCCGACTGCACGGCTCGCTTCATGGCGCGGCGGAATGCAACGCGCCGTTCGAGCTGCTGGGCAATCGATTCTGCAACCAGGGTCGCATCGATTTCCGGCTTGCGAACCTCGACGATGTTGAGGTGCACCTCCGAGCTCGTCAGCTTGGCAAGCTCGCCGCGCAGCTTCTCGATGTCGGAGCCCTTCTTGCCGATCAGCACACCGGGACGCGCGGAATGAACGGTCACGCGGCACTTCTTGTGCGGGCGCTCGATCACGACCTTGGATATGCCGGCCGCGCGCTGGTTCTTCATGATGTGATCGCGCATCACCATGTCTTCCTGCAGCAGCTTGCCGTATTCACCACGCGCGGCGAACCAGCGGCTGTCCCAGGTACGATTGATGCCGACACGCAAGCCGACGGGATTGACTTTTTGACCCATTACTCCGCCCCCTTGCTCGCCGCGTCGGCCTTGCGCGGCTTATCGGACTTCGCTTTGCGGCCCTTGGTCTTTGCCTCGGCCTCTTCAGGCTTCTCGCGCACGATGACCGTGATCTGCGAGAACGGCTTCATGATCGACGAGCTTCGCCCGCGGCCACGGGCTGCGAAACGCTTCATCACGATGTTCTTGCCGACATAAGCCTCTGCGACGACGAGATCGTCGACGTCGAGGCCGTGATTATTCTCAGCGTTGGCGATGGCGCTCATGACGCACTTGCGCACGTCCTGCGCAACGCGCTTGCGCGAGAACTCAAGGTCAGCGATCGCATCGTTGACCTTCTTGCCGCGGATCAACTCCGCGACGAGGTTGAGTTTCTGAGGCGAGATGCGAATGTTCCTCGCAACCGCCTTGGCCTCGTTCTCGGCGAGGCTGCGCTCTCGGCTCGGCTTGCCCATTACCTCTTCACCGCTTTCTTGTCGCCGCCATGGCCATGGAAGGTACGGGACGGCGCGAACTCGCCGAACTTGTGCCCGACCATGTCCTCCGTCACGGAGACAGGGATATGCTTGTGGCCATTGTGGACGCCAAAGGTCAGTCCGACGAACTGCGGAAGGATCGTCGAACGCCGGCTCCAGATCTTGATGACCTCGTTGCGGCCCGATGAGCGCGACTTCTCCGCCTTTTTCAGCAGATAGCCGTCGACAAACGGACCCTTCCAGACAGAACGTGACACTTCGCTTTTCTCCCAGGGAGGCCTCAGCGGCCCTTACTTAGATTTGCTACGGCTGCGCACAATAAACTTGGACGTCGCCTTGTTCTTGCGGGTCTTGAAACCCTTGGTCGGCTTGCCCCAAGGGGTCGCCCAATGCTTGCCACCCTTAGTGCGCCCACCATTGGGATGGTCGATCGGGTTCATCGCAATGGAGCGGACGGTCGGGCGCTTGCCGAGCCAGCGTGTCCGGCCCGCCTTGCCAAGCACAGCGTTCATGTGATCCGGGTTGGACACGGCGCCGACGGTCGCGAGGCACTCGGCACGCACCTTGCGCGTCTCACCGGAGTTAAGCTTCAAGATGGCCCAGCCCGCATCGCGCCCGACGAGTTGGACGAAGGCACCGGCCGAACGCGCCATCTGGCCGCCGCGTCCGGGTTTCATCTCCACATTGTGGATGATGGTGCCCAGCGGCATGCTCGCCAGCGGCATGGCGTTGCCGGGCTTCACGTCGACCTTCTGGCCCGAGATGACCGTATCGCCGACCGCCAGACGCTGAGGCGCCAGGATATAAGAGAGCATCCCATCTTCGTACTTGATGAGAGCAATGAAGGCCGTGCGATTAGGATCATACTCAAGGCGCTCGACGACTGCGGGGGCATCGAAACGGCGGCGACGGAAGTCGACGCGACGGTAGGCCTGCTTATGCCCGCCGCCGATGTGACGCGTGGTGATGCGCCCATCATTGTTGCGTCCACCCGTCTTGGACTTGCCCTCGACCAGCATCTTGACCGGCCCGCCCTTCCAGAGCTGACCGCGGTCCACCTGAACAAGGTGGCGCCGGCCGGGCGACGTCGGGCTGAATGTTTTCAGTGCCATCACATGCTCCCTCAGAGGCCCGTCGTCACGTCAATGGAGTGGCCCTGCTCCAGCGTGACGATTGCCTTCTTGGTGTCGCTCAAGAGCGCACGGCGCCCTTTGAACACCTTGATCTTACCCTTGCGGACGAGTGTATTGACGGCCTTGACCTTGACCTTGAACAGGCTTTCGACCGCAGCCTTGATGTCCTTCTTGGTCGCCGTGGGGGCAACCTTGAAGATGACTTGGTTTGCTTCCGAAACCAGTGTCGATTTCTCGGTGATCACCGGAGACAGGATCACGTCGTAGGCTTTGAGCTTGATCATTTGAACCGTGCCTCCAGTGCCTCGACCGCAGCCTTGGTCAGCACGAGCTTCCGGCGGCGCAGGATGTCGTAGACGTTGATGCCCTGTACCGGCAGCAGATCGATGTTGGGAATGTTGCGAGCCGCCTTGACAAAACCCGCATCGAGTTCGGCGCCATCAATGATGAGCGCATTGACCAGATCCAGCTTGGCGAACTGCTCACGCAGCGCACCCGTCTTGCCGTCCGCGGAGGCTGCCTTCTCCAGAACGACGATTTCCC
This sequence comes from uncultured Hyphomicrobium sp., assembly GCA_964655725.1. Taxonomy (GTDB): domain Bacteria; phylum Pseudomonadota; class Alphaproteobacteria; order Rhizobiales; family Hyphomicrobiaceae; genus JAGVSR01. Next base: position 198 of record CAZZPH010000205.1, on the reverse strand, counting down.
CAGCCTTGGCCTTGGCGGACAGCGCATGGCGCAGCGCCAGCGCACGCACCTTCTTCGGCATCTCGATGGCATGACTGCGGGGCTTGGGACCGAACGCCTTGCCGCCGCCGCGCCACTGGGGAACCGACTTGTCGCCATGACGGGCATTGCCCGTGCCCTTCTGCTTGTACATCTTCTTGCCCGTGACCGAGACTTCGG
>CAZZPH010000204.1:0-5233 GCA_964655725.1 uncultured Hyphomicrobium sp. | reverse complement strand
GTGTAGGGTCCTGAAGGATCGTAGACACGGAATGTCGGCTCGGCGGGATCGGTGAGGTGGATTTCGCGGAATGGCACGGACAGCCCATCGACGCAGTCGTAGACCTTGCGCGAGCCGGCAATCGGCCCGGTCGTGACGCGCGGGACCTCGATCTCGTTCGGGCGGGTGATCTTGTTCATAGGGAAACTCCTGCTCGCTTGCTGTGGTGGGCGATAACTTGTTCAACTCGGGCAATCAGGTGGTGCATCAAGAACGGCTTCGTGATCCAATCGTCGAAGGTCAGGCCGTCGAGGCGCTCCGGAATTTCGTCCTGTTCCCAGGCGGAGATGAAGATGACGGGTGCCGCATCGCCTGTGGCGCGAAGCTGCCTTAGAACTTCGACGCCCGTCATGCGCGGCATGCGGTAGTTGAGGACAATGGCGTCGTAGGAGCGCTGAGATAGCTGGGCGAGGGCTTCGGGGCCGTCATGCGCGGTGTCTGCCCGCATGTCTGGCTGAGAATTGAGGCCGTTAGCTATGATTTGTGCAAGATCGTCGTCGGCCACCAGGATGCGGCGGCGCTTCGACGGTGTTGCAGCATATGATGTTGCGATAGGAAAACTTGGCATGGCTCCCGTCCCTTCGCCGGCATAACCCGGATCAGGTTCGAAGGGTGCTTGCGCTCGAGTTACGCAATCTCAGCCGGATGACCGGCGCCCCTCGGAACGTCACAATCGTGCCCTGGATCAGGACGGCGCGCAAGGGGGCAATTGGCGAGCCCCCGTCATTCCTGGCCGGCTGACGTATTCCCGGGGTGGTGAGCCGCAGTGACCGCGACGATGGGGCCCATGTCCTCGCCTGCGTCGTTCCGGGAGAGCGCGGGCGCATAGAGGCGCGAGATTGAGCCGTCCAGATAGAGGGCGTTCGGCGTGCCGAGGTGGTCGCGGAAAAGGCGGCCAAACTCGTGGAAGGTCACCGGCGCGCTGCTGATCGCAAAGATCACCTCACGGCCGTCATCAGACACGCCGACGCCGTTGCGGATGTTGCGGGAGGTTGCATCGACGAGGAAGCGCGGATGCAACTTGCCGTCAATGACGAGCATCGGCCCGGATTGGGTGGCGTACTGCGGTTTCACGCCGCTTTGTCGATACGCATTGGTCTCAAGGACGCCCGCGCGCCCGTCCTCGATGTAGAACACGCCGTTGGGCTTCAGATAGAAATTGCCGACCCAGGTGCCGCGGTTCAAAGGTGCGATCTGGTTCTTGCCGATGGTGAGCAGGCCGACGGGCGAGCGATCAGAGTGATACATGCCGGCGTTCATTGCGAACACGAGGCGGCGGCCCCCAGTCTCAAGTTCCGCGGCGAGCCGGTCGAAGGAGGCGAGGATCGTGCTGTCGCGCGCACGGTGGTGGAGGGAGATGACGTCGCGCGTCGCATCGAATCGGCAGACAACATAACCCTGGCCGTCATGATCGAGCGGTACGCAGGGGCCGGGCTTTGCCGCCAGGAGACCTGGAGCGGCGAATAGTGCGGTCAGGGCGCAAGCGGCCGCCGTGATGCAACGTTTCGCCCATTTCAGAGCAGCGCCGGCGGATGAGGTGGTGTTCGTCATGCCAGTCCGGCGCGCACGCGATGCCAACGTGCGGTCACCCCCGTCGCAATTTCGATGCGTGTGGGATGGCCAATCACCCCCATTGCCGTGGTTAAGAGGGCCTTGTGGGAAAGGGCCGGATCGCATGGACTGAGGATAAATTCGTACGTCATGTCAGCAGCACTTCCGGCACGTAGGGCCGCATCCGGGGATGGTGGGCGCCAACCCCCGGTTCATCACGCGGCTGCCCGCGGACGGCTCGCCGCAATCAGGCGCTCGAACGCACGCTTCGTCCGATCCAAAGCGGCGCGATCCTTCATCGACCAGTACCAGAAATGATGGCTGAGATAGAGGCCATAGAGCTCGAAGGTCAGCTGCTCGGCGTCGACATTGTCAGCAAACTCGCCTGCCGCCTTGCCCTCGTTGATGGCCGTTTGCAGCGTGGCCGACCATTCCGTTCTAAAGGCGTCGAGTTGATCGCGCACACGCTTGGGGAGAGCATCGCTTTCGGCGCTGGCGTGAACGAACGGGCAGCCGCCGCTGAGACGGGGTGAGCGCGCCCAGGTCAGCCAACGCGCAAACAATTCCCTGAGGTGCGCTTCGCCAGGCGTGCTGCCGCTGGCACCATGCACCACGTCGGCGATGAAAATCGCTGCGGCCTTCTCGATGACGCCTAGCTGCAAGGCCTCTTTGTCAGAGAAATGATTGAGAATCCCGCTTCGCGACAAGGACAGCTCGCGCGCCAGATCGCTCGTCGAGAGCGCCATGAGGCCGCGCGCGCTGGCCAAGCCCAGGCCATGCGTCAGGATCTGATCTCTCACGATTTCAGAATTGGTCATTAGAGGTGGGTACTCCTTTGTCCGCTATGTCCGTCGCGGACTTTGCAGCTGGCGGTCGTGTGTGAGGTCCGCAATCGTGATCCCGGCACAGCGGAGTTTGCGGCCAATCGCTCAACCCTTTGCACGTCAACTGCCCGGAAGGTCTCTTGTCCACAAGGTTGAGGCAGATTTTCGACATTGCCGCTTGGTGTTCCGCACTGAGGGACGCTGTCCCATGAGATCCTGCTGTTGGGGGTCGCCAGTGACGACACCGGTGGTGCGTGGGGGCAGAGAACGAAGCGGACAACTGCCTGCTCCAGAACTCTGCCGCGCCACGCCCATCCTCGTGCCCCCTGCTCGAGGATCCCCGCTGCCGAGCGTCGGCCTCGCATATGTTGAGGCCGGGTGCGGGAGGCAGGAAAGCGGCGAAGTTGGGAGAGAGTGCGGCGGAAAAAGGCCGGATACGAGATCGTGGACGAGGTGTGGCGCGCGAGCCTCGTTCGGCTTCAGCAAGTATAAGCGTTGAGTGGCCTGACTATGCGGCCAGAGCATCCCGAGCGTTTTGCACCCACCGTGTTATTGCCTCGACATCGGGGACGTCACCCGAGCGCAGGATGCGGTTGCCCTCGGGCGTTACGGCAAAATTGAGCAACGCTGCAGAGAGCGCAGCGGGATCGGCATCTGCGAGCGAGCGGGCGGTGGTAAATCCGGCGCCCACCAGCAGTTGGGCATGTGTTCCCCTCAAGCCTGGCACACTCATGACCAGCCGTGCCTGATGCTGCCAGGCTTCGACTGTCGCTTGCGATATACGGCTATCGCCAATCAACTCATGGCACTGTGCAGCCTGGGCGCTGAGAAACTGCGCCACGGTCTGGATGCCGCCCTTTGCCAGTTTGGAGGCAAGGACCGGACCGATCGAGGGTGCAGCCTCGAGTTGGTCGGTCGCGTTCAGATAGACGCGGGGCTTGCGATCGAGACGGGAAAGTCCGTCGCCCGGTATAGCTGCAATTCCGGGGACCGGTTGAGGTTTCGGCTGTGGGGAGGATGGGATTGGCGCGTCCGCGGGCCGTGGCCCGTCATCGGCGGGCAAGGATTGAACGCGGCGCTCGGTGCTCGCCACAGGCCGAGCGGATGGGGCCGCCGCCGCCGGCGGCGGGACAGCGGATGGCGCGGCGGATCGGGGCAGGTGTCCCATGCGGTCCGATGCGATACGCTGAGCGCGCTGTGACAGCGCGGCCTCTCGGCGGGGCGCCAAAACTTCACGCTCGAACAGGTCGCGCACTGCGCGGTCGTCTTCGGGCAGTGTGTCTTCCACCCGACCTGTGGACATCAACTCATCATACATCGCTTCCACCTGACGGCGTGTCTCGGCATCCTCGATCTTGCGCGTCACCCATTTGGCGGGGATCTTGAGTGCTGCCAGGAGGCTTTGAGCGGTCAGTGAAACGTCAGGCGGGGCGATCCCCGATTCTGCGAAGGCCCGATCCAGGATCGCGCCAAAGCCCTTTGCGGCATAGACGATGAGGTCCGCGACCACTTGGCGCGCGATCGGATCAAGCCCGGACGGTGGGTCAGTCACTCCGGCGCGCAAGTCGTAGTGCGCGATGAGCCGTTCATAGGACTGGTTCGACAGCTCGGCTCCAGCACAGACGTGCAAGGCGAGCCAGTCTGCGCCTTCGGGGAGCCGGACCGCTTGTCCCCCGTCCCGGACGAGGCCCTCTGCACGCAATCTGTTGTAGTCGCGGTTGATGCTCCATTCGACCGCGCGATGGATCTCGTTCTCTGCCGCAGTCTGGCCGGTGTGGAAGGGATGGATGGGATCGGTGTAGTAATGGCTCAAGACACCGGCAGCATAGACCGCGCGGGCAAAGTCGCGTTCGCGAAGCGCGTCGATCAGGTGCTGATACCAGTTGCGTGCCTTACCGGGCGCGCCGCCCCAATAGCCGTCGCGCACGTGCAGGACGTGATTCTTGAAGTCCTTGAATTCCGTGTCCGGCGCCTTGGAGCCCGTGAGGTAGATCTCGGCATTTGCCAGAAAGACGCGCCGCCATTTTTCGGCGTCGGAGTTCTCCAGATAGCGCAGGGAATCCAGCGCCAGCTTGTGATGTGTGCCGTTAGCGTGCGCGGCATAGACGATCGTGAACAGAAGGGACATCTCTGGCAGCTCCCTGGCAGCCAGCAACATGCCGGCGCATGGGCACCAAATAGCGCGAGTCGCACCCTACGCTGAAATCTTACAGGGGATGATCTGCGTTCAGCGCGCTGGTCCGGGTGTGCCGTTCAAGAACCCGTTCCCGGACGCAAATCCAGCCCCGGTCCAACCGCCGCCTCGCGCCCGAACTTCCAGGGGAAGGATGTTGGAGCGCTTCCTCTCGGCCGAACGAATCATTTGCTTCAGCCGGGGTTGGATTTCGGTGCGCCAGCGGGTGCCGTTGAAGACTCCGTAGTGGCCGACACCGGGCTGTACGTAATGGAAATGATCTTCGGCGGGTACATTGACGCACAGGGCGTGGGCGGCCTCGGTCTGACCCAGACCGCAGATGTCGTCGCGCTCGCCTTCGATGGTGATGATCGCAGTCTTGCGTATCGCGGCACAATCAACGAGCTGGCCGCGATGGGTCAGTCGGCGTTCGGGCAGTGCGAAGGTCTGGAACACCGTCTCGACGGTCTGGAGATAAAACTCCGCCGTCAGATCCATGACCGCCAGATACTCCTCGTAGAAATCCTGGTGCTGCTTGACGCTGTCACAGTCCCCGCTGACCAGGTTGTTGAAAAGATCGACGTGCGCATTCATGTGGCGCTCGAGGTTCATTGTCATGAAGCCGGTCAGCTGCATGAAGCCCGGG
>CAZZPH010000203.1:0-5258 GCA_964655725.1 uncultured Hyphomicrobium sp. | reverse complement strand
AGATGTTCGTGGGCGTTGGTGCCAGCCGCGTGCGTGACATGTTCGAGCAGGCGAAGAAGAACGCGCCGTGCATCATTTTCATCGACGAGATCGATGCCGTGGGACGTCATCGCGGCGCGGGCCTGGGAGGCGGCAACGACGAGCGTGAGCAGACGTTGAACCAGCTTCTGGTGGAGATGGACGGGTTTGAGGCCAACGAGGGCATCATTGTCATTGCGGCGACGAACCGCCCTGATGTGCTCGATCCCGCGCTGCTTCGGCCCGGCCGCTTCGATCGCCAGATCGTGGTGCCCAATCCCGACGTCCAGGGGCGTGAGAAGATTTTGCGCGTCCACATGAAGAAGGTCCCGCTGGCGCCCGATGTCGACCCCAAGACGATCGCGCGGGGATGCCCGGGGTTCTCGGGTGCTGATCTGGCCAACCTCGTCAATGAGGCGGCTTTGCTGGCGGCACGGCGCAACAAGCGGCTTGTCACCCAGCAGGAGTTCGAGGACGCCAAGGACAAGGTCATGATGGGTGCGGAGCGCCGCTCCATGGTGATGAGCGAGGAGGAGAAGCGCAACACCGCCTATCACGAGGCCGGTCACGCCATTGTCGGCCTGTGCGTACCCTACGATCCGCTCCACAAGGTGACGATCATCCCGCGCGGGCGGGCGCTCGGTGTCACGATGAACCTGCCCGAAGGCGATCGGTACTCGCGCACGCGCGCGTGGTGCGAAGCGCGCCTGGCGGTGCTGTTCGGCGGCCGCGAGGCTGAGATCATTCTCGGCGGGCCCGACAACGTCACCAACGGGGCGACGGGCGATATCCAGATGGCCACCCAGCTCGCGCGCGCGATGATCATGGAGTGGGGCATGTCCGACCGGCTCGGCCGCGTGCGTTATAACGGCAACGAGCAGGAGGTGTTCCTCGGCCACTCCGTGACGCAGACCAAGAACATCTCGGATGAGACCGCCAAGCTTATCGACGAGGAGATGCGCGGCCTGATCTCGGCGGGTGAGGCCAAGGCGCGCCAGATTCTCAACGAGAAGCTCGATGCGCTTCATCGCGTCGCCAAAGGCTTGCTCGAATACGAGACGCTGTCGGGCGACGAGGTGCAGGCTCTGATGCGCGGCGAGACCATCGTGCGTCGCGACGACAACGACGGCTCCAAGGGATCTGCTGGTTCGGCTGTTCCCACAGCCGGACGCGCCAAGCCACGCGAGGAGCCCGACGCCGGTGGCATGGAGCCCCAGCCTCAGGGCTGACCGGCTAACTCGACCCGCGAACTCGACCAGCGGATCGAACCGGCGGTCGATGGGCGGGCGGGCCCATGAACTGACTTGAGTGCTGATTGGTGCACCGGCTGGCGCACGATCAGGCCAGCGCCCCGTGCGGGGTTGATCGCCAGCGGCAAAGCGGAATAACTGGCAGCCCCTGCCGCAAGGCCGGGGCTGCTTGGCATTTCAAGGGGAGCTCGCATCGTGCCGCGACGGTTCTATCTGCGTCCCATCGTGTCGTTCGGCTACCATCGGGAGCGACTGGCGTCCGACAGCCCCTCTCCCCAGGAGCGCCTGTGCGGCCGCGGCGATCTGGGCTTTGCCGATCTGGAGCTGATCGACGCATCGCGCCACGGCGCAGAACGCTCCCGCCTCATGCCCGCCGACGGAACCTTCGGCTTCGTCAATCAGGATTGGTCGCATCCCCCATTCGACAGCGAGGAGATGTGGCGCACGTTCGACAATATCGTAGAGCCGCGGGCGGACTTCGCAGGTCTCGGCATGGTCGAGCCGCGCATCATGGGCATCGTCAACGTCACGCCGGACAGTTTCTCCGACGGCGGCAGCTTCACGCAGGCTCAGGCGGCCATCGATCACGCTTTGCGCCTTCTCGACGAAGGTGCCGACATTCTCGACATCGGTGGAGAGAGCACGCGGCCGGGATCGGATACGGTGCCCCTCGATGAGGAATTGAAGCGCGTGATGCCGGTCCTCGAAGGTCTGAGGGCCCGCACCACGGCACCGATCTCCATCGACACGCGCAAAGCCGGCGTCATGAAGCGCGCAGCAGATGCCGGTTGCGACATCCTCAACGATGTCTCCGCGCTGACGCACGATCCGGCCGCCTTGGATGTTGCGGCTGAGAGCGGATTGCCCGTCATGCTGATGCACGCGCAGGGCGATCCTAAGACGATGAACGACAATCCGCAGTATCGCGATGTTGTGCTCGACGTATTCGACTTCCTCAGTGAGCGCATTGCTGCGTGCGAGGTCGCAGGCATCGGGCGTGATAGGATCGTCGCCGATCCCGGGATCGGCTTTGGCAAGCATCTTCACCACAACGTCGCTGTTCTGTCGTCGTTGAGCCTCTATCATGGACTGGGCGTCCCGATTCTATTGGGAGCATCGCGTAAGAAGCTGATTGGGCAGATTTGCAACGTGGAGGAGCCGCGCGCGCGTGTTCCAGGTTCACTCGCCGCGGCGCTGGCCGCAATTGCTCAAGGCGTGCAGATTGTGCGTGTGCATGACGTAGCTGAGACGAAGCAGGCGATCGCAGTTTGGCGCGCCATCGCTAACCCAGTCTCGCGTGCGCAGAACATTTGAGCACACGCGGCGCGCGCGTGGCGGGACCGGCAGCGGAGACACAGTGATAGGCATGAGCATGCGAAGCATGTAGACTGCGCCGCAACGGAGAATAGAATGTACGAGATCACCTACAAGATGACGACGGAGGATCTCGCAGCCTACCAGCACGCTGTGCGGGATCGTATTGGCGGCGTCGCACCGCAGAAGTGGTGGGAGTATCTGTTCGTGCGCTGGCTTGCGCTGGTCGCAGCCACGGCCATTGTGATCACGCTTGCGAGCTTGCTCATCGAACATGCGGCCGGCCGGCCCATGGAGTTTATCGATTTCTTCGTTGGCGTCCTGATTGGCGTTGCCGCGATGGCGGCTGTGCTGTGGGTTACGTTCGGCGATCACATCCGCCGCATGGCGCGCCCCGACGGTCCGATCCTGGATCGCCATACTCTGCGCCTCAATAACGATGGCGTCACGATCGCAACCAAGCATACGGACGTTCGCTATGCGTGGGCGGCATTCGAGGAGGTCGCCGATACGCGCGGGCTGATCATATTGTGGATCGAGCCGGGGGCGGGTGTCGTCATTCCCGGTCACGCTTTTGAAACCGATGCAACGCGCAGCCAGTTCCTTCTCGCCATTGAGGCCAAGCGTTCGGCTTCCGGTCTGCCGCGCGTCGGCTCGTTCGCCTGAGGCTCGTCCGAACGGGGTCGAACGGAGGAACGGGGTCAGACCCCTCCTTAGGGGTCTGACCCCACAAACGACCCCACAAACTCAACTTGCCGCCGCGCGCCGGTTTCCGATGCGCTTTTCCACGCCATCGAGGATAGCCGTGCGAATGGACTGAGGGCTGTCCAGCCCCTTGGGCAGAGCGACATGCTGGGCCTTGGCGAGTGCGCGCAGGTTGTCGGCCGTGTCGATCGCCTGGAGGAGCTTCGCCAAACCGCCTCTTCCCTCTTTGGTCATCACCACGACGGCGCTGAAGGCAAAAGGATCGAACAGCTGAATCGAATTGTCTGGCTGATCCACGGCCTGCTCGGCCTGCGAGCCAGTTTGCGAAACAGTCTGCGAGGGGGGCGCACCTGCAGGCGCCAACGGCAGGCGCACGCGGATATGGGCGATCTCGCGCGCAAACTGGGCGCTCAAGGCCGACGCCGCTTCGGGCGCTACGCCGTGCTGGGCTGCGAGCCGCTCCCGGAAGTACTTGTCCCGGCCGGCGCCTGAAAGGGTGCGTGTCGTCTTGCCCATGGGAATTGTCCTGGCGGGAAATGGTCCTGGCAGCCGGTCAGGCGGCTTTGCTGAGAGCCGCATCGGCCGCGAGTTCATCGAAGAGTGCGCGCAAGGGTTCGCGACCTGTCCCATATTTCTCGTCAATCGATTTCGGCTCGCTTTCCCAATCGAACGCATTCGCAATGGCGTCGAGCTGCGGCAACTGCGTGGACAGCATGGGATGCAGGAGGGCGATTTCCTCAATCAGAATCCGGTCGCGGCCGGTTGAGCGCACGCCATTGGCCAGGCACTGGTAGCGGCGGCTGGTGACCGGAATCTCGGCCAGATCGGCTTCGGAGCGCTTCTCTTCGATCAACAGCGCGATTCGATCGACAGCGAGCTGGGATACGTAGTCCGGGCGGAATGGAACAATGACGCGATCGGCGATCTTCAGGGCCGCCAGCGCCGCAAAGGATAGTCCGGGCGGGCAGTCGAGGATGACGAGATCGTAGGAGGTCTCGAAGCGCCGGAGCAGCCGCTCGATCTTGCCGCGCACGCGCGTACCGACGACTTCGGGGTCCTTGGACTGGCGTGCTTCCTTGACATAGAGTTCTCCCTGGACATCCTCCAGGAGCAGCGATCCCGGCAAGAGCGAAATCGGCAGCGGCCGGCCGGTCGTATCGGTGACGTCGCCGGCATTGTGGAACAGATAATCCCGCGGCCGGGGATGTGTCTCGTCGAACAGGTCAAAGAAGAAGTCCGAGATCGTGCGCCCTTCGCGCCGGGCCTGGCTCCAGGCCTCGCCACCCATCAGAATGAGCGACGCGTTGCACTGCGAATCGAGATCCATGAGCAGGACGCGCTGGCCCCCCCAGGCTGCGAAGGCGTGAGCCAGCATGACCGCTGTCGTCGATTTACCGACGCCACCCTTGCGGTTTGCGACAGCTAGAAATGTCGTCACGAATGCCTCCCAGAAATCGATGGCCGCTCATGCTGCTACTCTGAATACGGCGTAGTCCAAGCATTGATGGTGTATGGACTGATTCCCCGGGCGCGGTCAGTGACCTGTTCGCCGGGGAGCGGGCACGGACGGCTGCCGGCGTTACGATTGCAAATACATCGTGATTTGTGCGGAGAGCTTTCAGCACAGTTTATGGTGAGGCTTGCGTTCAGCCCGCGTTCGGGCGCAAGACAAGGGGGCATGATGGGCTGCCGGCTGCGCCGTGAGTGGCGCGGGGACAGGTTCAACATAGGGATGGCCCGTTCACCGGGTCGAACGTCAAGCCTGACAAGGAGCCGGACAGCGATGACGCGCCGCTATTTCGGTACAGACGGTATTCGAGGACTTGCCAATTCCCATCCGATGACCTCGGAGGTCGCACTCAAGGTCGGGATGGCGGCTGGCCGGGTGTTTCAGACAGGAAATCATCGTCATCGCGTGGTGATCGGCAAGGATACCCGGCTGTCGGGCTACATGCTGGAGGCGGCGCTGAT
>CAZZPH010000202.1:0-5275 GCA_964655725.1 uncultured Hyphomicrobium sp. | reverse complement strand
TAAGAGATGGTATGTCACGGACTGAACGTCAAGTTTGCTTGCTGCTATTTCAACCAGTCTGGGTTCTCGTAGGTTTTTACCGTTTTTGTCTTTGAAGCCAGACTCGTTATCGGGCTAAACGGAACTACCCATGATTACTTGCGATCTGAACGCATAAGCGGTTCTGCGCCACAAGTACGCACGTCGCGAGACGCCTATTTGTCCGTCCCCTCGCCTCTTGACTTTATCTGACGACTGTCGACAGCATGCAGCAGTGATGGCGAGTATCAAGGAACGTCTTTTGACATCCTTACCGACACCTCCGATGCCGAAAACGCGCAAGATTCTCGACGAGTTCTCAACTTCACCTGCCTAAGTCGGTGCAACGAAAGCGATGCCACGAATGGAAATTTCCGATTCTCCTTCTTCGTATGGGATCGACGGCAATCATCTGACCAGCGCCTGCCAACGGGTCGTCTCGATCCCGAGCGTATCTGGGGAGGAAGCCGCTGTTGCCGAGGTGTTTCGGGAAATCTTCGTCGACCTCGGCTTCGATAGCGTCGAAATCGACACGAATGGCAACGTCATCGCCCGCATGTGTGGTCAAGGCAACGGACCGTCCGTGATGGTGAACGGCCATATCGACCACGTGCCTGTCGGCGAGATGATAGAGCCATTCTCGGCCCAACTGGTCGATGCATCGCGGTGGGGCGAAACGGGGATTGCAATTTACGGCCGTGGGACCTGCGACATGAAATGCAACGTTCTGGCCGGGGCCTTCGGGATAGCGGCCCTCAAGCGGAACGAGGTCAAGCTTCGCGGCGACGTGATCCTGGTCGCCGACGTGAAGGAAGAGATCGACAGCTATGACGGTGTCGCGTCGGTCATCGACCGGGGACTGTCGGCGGATTTTGGTATCAGCCTCGAATCCACGGAACTCGGGGTCTATGTCGGGCATCGTGGCAAGGTTGAATTTGACGCCGAGATTACGGGTCGAACCGCACATTCCAGCGAACCCAGCAAGGGGATCAACGCGGCGGTTGCAGTGTCGCGACTTGCCCTTGCAATCGAAACGGCCGGACATTCAATGCGGAAAGATGAACTTCTCGGGTCGGCCAGCCTGGTGGTCACTCATGTGCGATCGTGGCCATTCAACGACACACCACTTATTCCCGACCGAGCCGTCGCACGGATCGACCGACGTTACGTTCGCGGCGAAACGCCTGATACGGTTGAAGCGGAAATCTCCGCGATCTGTCGGGCAGTTGAAAAGGACATCCCCGGACTGCGCATCGCACTGCGCAGGACAAACCATTATCCTCTCATGTTCACAGACCCTTCCTCCCCGATTGTGAAGGCGGCAATTGGCGCACATTCGGACATAACGGGGCGGACCGACGCTGTTGGTGCCTGGCGGTTTGGCGTGAACGGCACCTTCATGGTCGAGCGTGGCATCCCGACGGTGGGCATCGGCCCCGGAAACGAGAAATGGGCGCATACGCCTGAAGAACACGTCCTCGTGGACGAACTGGTCAAAGCAGCACAACTGGTCGCTTTGACCATAGTCAGGATCAACAAGATCGAGGAGATGGCCTGATGGTGTCCACCCCAGGCAGAGCCGATGAGATTTCCGGTACTATTGGTCGACGTGGCCGACTTCCAACAGCAGCCTTCGTCGATGGCGGGTCCGTTGAAGGGCGCGAGCGGTTCGACGTCTTCGATCCAGGGTCCGGGACATTTGTGTCCTCGCTCCCCCAGTGCGGCACCGATACCGTCGACCGGGCCGTGAGAGCCGCGCGCAAGGCGCTCTCGGGCGGCTGGGGAAGGATGAGGCCGGCCGAGCGTGCGCGCATGATCGCAGAAGTCGCCCGCCGGATCCGCGCCGAAGGTGTGATCATTCGCCAACTGCCCTATGACGCGCTGTCCTACTCTCCGCCAATGACCTTGCAACCTGCCCATGCAGACAGGATTGCCGAGGCCTTCGCAAAAGTGCTTCGTGTAGCGCATTTGTCCGTCAGTTCTCGTCTTCCTTAAACTGCTTGAAAGAGAGCCCCATGTCGAACCCCAGATATCAGCCTTTCAACTCCGGTGAAGTACCTCGTTTCCAGCAGATAGCTACCTTTATGCGGGCGGCGCAGGCCGCTGTCGCACCACCGCTCGACATCGCACTTGTAGGCGTTCCCCTTGATCTGGGCGCGACCTATCGCGTCGGGGCGAGACACGGACCAGAAGGCGTGCGCGCTGCCTCGCGCCTTATCCGCCAGGTTAACCCGACCACCGGGATTGCTCCCTTTGCATTGTGCAACATCGCCGATGTGGGCGACGCGCCGGTTGATCCCTTGAGCGTCGAACACAGCGTCGAACTGATCCAGGCGTGGTACGAAAGACTGCATGCTCATGGCATCTCCCCCGTCTCGATTGGCGGCGATCATACAGTCCCGCTTCCCATCCTGCGGGCAATCGCGACGGACGGTCCAGTCGGCCTTCTGCAGTTCGACTCCCATACCGACATTTTCGACGATTTCATGGGAACAAAGACCAATCATGCCACGTTCGTGCGCCGAGCCATCGAGGAAGGCCTGCTCGATCCCCGGAAGATCGTGCAGATCGGGCTGCGCGGTACGAGATACGGCCCTGACGACATCAACTATGGCTATGACGTCGGCATGCGCATGATCACCTATGATGAATATGAGGCAATGGGTCGTTCTGCCGTGATCGAAGAGGTCAAGTCGATCCTGAAGGACACGCCAACCTACATCACGATCGACATCGACGGACTTGACCCGACCGAAGCCCCGGGGACCGGTGTGCCGGAGCCCGGCGGTCTGAAGATGCGGGACATGCAGGTGATGCTGCGATCCTTCACCGGGCTCACCAGGTTCATCGGCGGGGATATCTGCGAGGTGGTGCCGCCACTCGATCCGACAGGCATTACCTGCATAAACGCTGCCAACCTAATGTTCGAGATAACCTGCCTGGTTGCGGAGAGCCGAGCCGCACGATCCAGTTGATCGCACAAATGCAGATCAGCGCCGTATCCCGGGCCTAGTCGGCGATAGAACTGGCGGTGTCAGATCGAAGCAATCGCGGGCTTCGCAAGGTACCGCGACCTCCTGGCCATTTCCGACGAAGTGTACCGTACGATCCTGTTCGACGTTTTATTTGCAAGCCCGGCCAATAAAAAAGTTGGAGTCAGCCCTTGGCAAAGACAAAGGCCATGAATAGCGACGATATTTTACGGCGTTCGGTCGCCGATCAGGTCTATGAGATATTAAAAAGGGACTTGCGCAACGGTAAGCTTGGACAAGGTGAAGACTTGGTTGAAGCGCGCGTCGCAAAGCAACTCGGCGTCTCCCGGGCACCGGTACGCGAGGCGGTTCAACGCCTGTCTCAGGACGGCCTGATCCAGAGCACTGTCGGCAAGAGTTGGAAGGTTCGACGGCTGACGGCTTCGGACATCAAGAACCTTTACCGGGTGCGTGCCGACCTTGAATGTCTGGCCATCCAGCAGGCCTGTGAGAGTGACCCCGAAGCCGCTACCTGCGCCCTCGAAGGATGCATCAAGATCATGCGCAAGGCGGCGGCGCGAAAGAATCCCGACGAACTGGCCGAAGCGGAACTTGATTTCCACGTCGAGCTAATCCGTTCATCTGGGAACACCTACCTGGTTGATCTTTACAGCATCGTGACCGAGCATGTGAGACTGTCTTTCGCCTCTCTCAACATGGCGTATTCTGATCTTGGCGATGTGGCCGAAGAGCATGTTCCGCTCATCGACCTGATCCGCGAAGGAAACGTAGCCGAGGCACAAAGTGTCCTGCGCAAACATATTTTCAGTTCACTGGATGAAAAACTGCAATTCCTTGAACTCCAGTAGGGAAAATCGCAGGCTTGGGAGCATTTCGCCAGATCCTTTAAAGACTGACGACATAGGTAACAAACCTGCGGCGAAGGCCCAACTGATCAGGCCGCCTCACTATCCGCCCACTCAATAGCCGATCTTTGCGAGCACGACATCGATCGTCGCCAATGTCTTCAGACAGCCCGCCAGCTCCTCCTCGATGATAGCCCGGACCTTGGGGATCGTCCTCGGCCTCAAACACTTCAAGCGCGTCACACTACACTGCCGGAACTTCGCCTCCTTCATCGCCCTGGCAGCAGGCTTGATCTTGGTTAAGTCCCTCCACACTGCCTAGGGTCAGGACCCTTAGACCATAGCCACGCAATCGATCTCGATCAGCATGTCTTCATAGGCAAGGTAGGGGAACGGAATGGCCGTAGAAGCCGGACCCGGATGCTTGTAATAGCCGGCACGAACGCTAGCATTTGCAAGCAAGTCCTGCTGACCGTCGCTGCCGGCATAGAATGTGTTGATCTTTACTACGTGCTCAAATGCGAGTCCGAACTCGGCCAGCACATTGCTGATGTTATCCATCGCGATACGGGTTTGAGCCTCGATCTCTCCGGGATGAATGACGCCACCTGCCGTGTCCAGCGACACCTGCCCGCCAATGAACACCAGATCCCCGACCTTGAGACCATGTCGATATGGCATGTGCACCGGCCAATCCCAATGCCCGGTTGGCCAGACAGCCTCGCGCGTCAGGCGCGATCCATCTATTTCACGCATGGCGATCACATCCTTGCGGAGTTTCAGTCCTTCGCGATGGAGGCGTGTCAAAGACATGCCGGTCGCAGCCGGTCCTGGTTCCCGGTAGTGACTGGCTCTGGACAGGGCCGCCTCCTTCCAGTCTTCCTGTTCTCCCGGTTCGACATTGAAGACGTTTGCCTTTACGGCGTCGTTGAGATCGGCGCCGAAGCCCTCGAGCAGTCGCCTGAGCTTGCCAATGACGATATCGCCTTGCCGCAGCAGGCTACCCGGTTCGGCAATGCTGCCATCCGGATTCTCGGCCGTCTGGGCGCTGGTGAAAATCATTCGCCCGCAGCGCACCGCCTGGCTGAACGGTTGCGGCAAGGCGGCTCCATCGGGTATCCATGATGCCGAACGTGGCAGACGCTGGCCATTCTGGCCTCGCATCGCGATACCTTCGATCTCGATGCTCAGACCGTCGAAGCAGCTAGTCTCGATCGGTACCAGCGTCACCGCTGGTCCGGGGCCAGCAAGATCGCCGAGCCGGTCAGCCATGTACTTCAGGATCAGCGCCTCATTGTCCTCGCTGGTCAGGACGTAGAACGCCGTAAGCTTCACCAGATCAGCGGCATCAGCCCCGAGGCCCTTGAGCACGCTGAGCACCCCGTCCATGGCGATATCAGTTTGCGCGGCGAGGTCATC
>CAZZPH010000201.1:558-5293 GCA_964655725.1 uncultured Hyphomicrobium sp. | reverse complement strand
GCAGGGTGATGCCTTTGGCCGGCAAGAGACCGACATTCACACCCATGTTGATCAAGGCCTGAAATCCAAACACGAGGGCAAGTCCGATGATGGTCAGGCGATTTGCCGGATCGGCCTCGCGCCCGGACCTGTAGAGTGCCCGCATGACGATAAAACCGAACAGGACGACCAGAACCAGGCAGGCCAGCGCGCCATACTCTTCGGCCACAACCGCAAAGATGAAATCGGTATGCGCATCCGGAAGCACCGTCTTGATAGTGCCTTCGCCGGGTCCTCGCCCCAGGAAGCCACCCTGTGAAAACGACTGCAGAGCGCGATCGATCTGGCTGTTGTCGCCGGGCAGCGGATTGAGAAAGCGGTCGATGCGCGACTGCACATGGGGAAAGGCGAAATAAGCCCCAATAAGTCCCACTGCGCCGGATGCCAGTACCGCTGCGGCACGGCCCAGGGGCTGGCCCGACACGAAGAACAACGCCCCCCACACGGCAACGATGAGCAGCGTCTGCCCGACATCGGGCTGAAGTACGAGCAGCAGCGCGACTGGCAGCAGCAATCCGATCGCGATGGGCAGGGCGGGCATACCAGGCCGGGTCCGGGCTTCGGCGAGCAGCCACGCTGAGACGACAACGAACGCCGGCTTCAGGAATTCCGAAGGCTGGAGCGAATGGCCGCCTAGAAACAGCCAACGCCGCGCACCGTTGATCTCGCGGCCCGTGAGGTGGACTGCCACCAATCCCGCAAGCGCCATCACAAGAAGCAGCAGGGCGACACGCCGCGTCTCACGCGGCGTCAGCATCGATAAAGCGGTCATCACGATGAGGCCGGCGAACGAAAACACGATGTGACGCTCGACGAAGTAGTAGGCGGGCAGCCCCTTCTTCAACGCAACGGGCGGACTGGCCGCCAGTGAGAGCACGAGCCCAATACCGACAAGAATGATGACCGCAACGAAGAGGACGTGGTCCACGGTGAACCACCAGTCCGTCAGCCGGCTTCTGTCGGCGCGCGATAGTTTCACTTGCCGTCCCGGCGCTGGATGACCTCTTGGACGAGGGCGCGGAAGTGATCGCCGCGCTCCTCGAAATTGCGGTACTGATCGAACGACGCGCACGCGGGAGAAAGAAGCACCACGCTCCCGGCGCGATTGGCATGAAGCGCGTCCGTTGCTGCCTTCTCTACGGCGACCTGCATGGTGCCGCAACGCTCATAGGGCACTGAGCCCTCCAGCGAGGCTGCGAAAGTATCGGTCGATTCACCGATCAAGTACGCCTTAGTGATGCGGGAAAAGTGCGGCCGCAGCGCCTCGATTCCACCGTCTTTGGCGCGTCCGCCCAGAATGATGTGGATCGGCCCGCCGAAGCTCAACAGGGCCTTCTCGGTGCTTTCGGCATTGGTCGCCTTGCTGTCGTTGAAGAAATCGACGGGGCCATATACCTGCACTCTCTCCAACCGATGCGCCAGTCCTGGGAACGTCTTCAAATGACTTGAGGGTGGCAGTGGATCTCCGGGCTGCCATCCGTCTGAAGGCGTTCGACCTTGCGCGTATGCCCAAGCCTTCCAGAGCTCCTTCCGGTGGAACGTTTCCAATTCAGCGGCAACAGCCAACGCGGCTGCAGCGTTCTGCCAATTGTGCCTCCCTGGCAGAGTGCTCAAGTGTCTTAAGTTCGCAAGTGGCGTCGTCCCAACGGCTTCCGATACAATGACTTCCCCATCGCTCACGAAATAACCGTTCTCAAGTTCCCGCTCCACGGAGATCCTGACCACGCCCGGAACGCTGCCGGTGAGCCATCGTTGCCTCTTGGCAGGAGCCTCAATCCGATCGGCTATTGCAGCACAATAGGGGTCATCAACGCCGACGACGGCCGTGGTGGAGCGCGCGACCAACCGCTCTTTCACCGCCGCGTAGTTTTCCATCGTCCCGTGCCGGTCCAGATGATCGGGCGTGATGTTGAGAAGCACGCCCACCGTCGGATCGATCGTCGGAGCAAGATCGATTTGGTAAGATGAGCACTCCACCACGTAGATGCGTTCGGCCGAAAGCGGATCGAGCGTGAGGATCGGCCGGCCGATGTTGCCGCCAACCTGCACGTTATAGCCCGCCTCGCGCAGAATGTGTGCAACGAGCGCCGTCGTGGTCGACTTGCCGTTGGTGCCCGTGATCGCGATGAAAATCGCATCCGGACAGACCTTCCGGCGCTCCCGGCAGAACAATTCGATGTCGCCGATGACCTCGATCCCGGCGGCATGTGCTTGTCTTACGGTCCAGTGTGGTGCGGGATGGGTCAACGGCACGCCTGGTGCCAGAACGAGTGCGGAGAAGCGCGACCAGTCTGCGGTTGAAAGATCGGTGAGTGGAACGCCGGAGCGCGCCGCCG
Source organism: uncultured Hyphomicrobium sp. (assembly GCA_964655725.1). Classification (GTDB taxonomy): domain Bacteria; phylum Pseudomonadota; class Alphaproteobacteria; order Rhizobiales; family Hyphomicrobiaceae; genus JAGVSR01. The sequence goes on along the minus strand of CAZZPH010000201.1, from coordinate 2,918 downwards.
CCTCCCGGCTCGCGGCATTGTCGTCCCAGGCCGACACCACAGCACCACCTTCGACGAGCGCGGCCACGGTCGCGTTCCCCGAACTGCCAAGCCCGAACACGGCAACGTCCCGACCAGAGAATGTCGTAACCGGAATCATGGGATGCCCAATGGCGCGACGTGCTGGAGCACGCCCCTGCATTTCAACGATACAACACCTCTCATCAGCGCAGCTTCAGCGTTGCAAGGCCGACGAGCGCGAGGATGACAGAGATAATCCAGAAGCGCACGACGACTGTGCTCTCCTGCCACCCCTTCTGCTCGAAATGGTGATGCAGCGGAGCCATGCGGAAAACACGCTTCCCCGTGAGCTTGTAGGAGGTGACCTGGATGATCACGGATAGCGTTTCCAATACGAACAAGCCGCCCACGATCGCCAGAACGATTTCATGCTTGGTGGCAACTGCAATAGCACCCAGTGCGCCCCCCAGCGCCAGCGAACCCGTATCACCCATGAAAATCATGGCGGGTGGCGCATTGAACCATAAAAAGCCCAGACCTGCGCCGATCAACGCGCCGCATATGACCGCCAGTTCGGCTGTCCCCGTGACGTGGTGAATCTGCAGATAGCCCGCGAATTTCTCACTGCCAATCAGGTAGGCGATGAGCCCGAACGTCGCCGCCGCGATCATAACCGGCACGATGGCCAGACCATCCAAGCCGTCCGTCAGGTTGACGGCGTTGCCGGCGCCCGCAATCACAAGTACGCCGAGCAGGATGAAGAACGGACCAAAGTCGATCAGCAGTTCCTTGAAGAACGGAACGGCGAGTTTGCCCGCAAGGGCCGGTGCTGTCAGCGACATGATCCACCACGTTGCCACGGCTGCGACCAGGATCTCCAATCCCAGGCGCGCCCACCCGCCGAAACCGCTGGCGTGCTGCTTCGTCACCTTCAGGTAGTCATCATAGAAACCGATCGCGCCGTAACTGAGCGCAACGGCGAGCACCACCCAGACGAAGGTGTTCGACCAATCCGCCCACAGCAATGTCGAGAAGGACACGCTGGCCAGGATCATGAGGCCGCCCATCGTCGGCGTGCCGCGCTTGGCCAGATGGCTTTGCGGACCGTCCTCTCGGATCGGCTGCCCGCGCCCCTGCCGGATTCGAAGCAGATCAATGATGGCGGGGCCAAATAGCATCACAAACAACAGGGCGGTGAAGATCGCGCCCCCGGTGCGAAACGTTATATACCTGAAGACATTGAGCAATCCGATCTGGTCGCTAAACTGCACCAGTTGATAGAGCATGCGTCCTCTCCCCTCGCCCCCTGCCGCCCGCCTCGTGAGGTGGAACGGATCTCACATTCCAACCAGGAACGTGAGACAAATTTCAAGCTGTCCCACCAAATCGCGCCTGGATCGCCTGGATCAGCCCACCCATCCGCGATCCATTGGACCCTTTCACCATCACAACATCCCCAGGTCCCACGGTATCGAGCAAAGCCGCCTCGATGTCCTTTGCCGTGGGAGCCCACGCGCCGCGTCTGCCCGCGGGCACACGTTCGAACAGGCGGGCCATGTGCGAACCGGCTGCAAACACGAGATCCGCGCCTGCCGCCTCGACCGACTCATAGAGTGCTGCGTGCATGTCGTCGGCCTGCGCCCCAAGCTCGAGCATCTCGCCAAGAACTGCGATACGGCGCGGATGGACGGAGCGATCGATCTGCCCCAGAACCGCGAGTGCGGCACGCATCGAGGCCGGGTTGGCATTGTAGCTTTCGTCAATGACGAGGATTTTCCCACCTGGAACAGGCAGTACCAGGCGCGAGCCGCGACCGGACGGCGGAGCGAATGAGGCCAGAGCCTGCATGGCGCTTCCTGCATCCACTCCGGCCGCCTCGAACGCCGCTGCCGCGCACAGCGCATTCATCACCATGTGATGTCCGGGCGCACCAATCGAAAAACCTATCTCGCGATCAGAGCCTGCGAGCCGCACCGTGACCTCACTGCCTTGATCGTGGAGCCGCACCGACCTCACGGCCACGACACCATCCACTGTGACGCCAGCGTTGTATTTCTCGACAACTTGGCCGGTCACACCCACAACGCGCGCACCTGACCGCCGCGCCGCATCGACAAGTCGCCGCGCATGCCTGTTGTCGAGATTCACGATGGCGGTGCCCGCCGGCTCCAATCCGGTAAATATCTCGGCCTTCGCATCAGCAATGGCCTCCTCATTGTCAAAATGGGCCAGATGTGCCGGCGCCACCGTCGTCACGATGGCGACATGCGGCCTGACCATTCCGACCAACGGCGTGATCTCTCCGGCGTGGTTCATGCCTATTTCAAAAATCGCGAAAGCCGTCGACAGGGGCATGCGGG
>CAZZPH010000201.1:0-548 GCA_964655725.1 uncultured Hyphomicrobium sp. | reverse complement strand
GGGCCAGTGTCAGCGGCACGCCCCAGTGGTTGTTGAAGGAGCGATCCGAGGCGTGCGTGGGGCCGAGCATGCTCGCTCCTGCCCTCATCATGTCTTTGACCGTGGTTTTGCCGGCGCTGCCCGTGACAGCAAACACACGCGCGGCAGGCGACAGCCGGGCACGCGCCGCCCGCGCGATGAACTCCAACGCGATCATGGGATCATCGGTACGAATAAGTGCGCCATCGCCATCGGTGCGCTGATAGCTATGCGAGACGAGCGCGGCAGCGGCACCTGCCCGGAACGCCGTTGTGACATAATCGTGTCCGTCGCGCTGGTCCTTGAGCGCTACGAACACCTCGCCCGGCATCAAGGAGCGGGTATCGATCGAAAACCCGGCGATAGGACACTCGGCGGACCCCTCCGCGGTGGCACCCGCCGCTGCCAGGAGTTCATCAAATTTCCAAAGCTCTGCGCTCATGTGGCGTCACGCTGGGTGGTGGCTAAGCGCTTGTGCGCGTTTCTAATTACGGGTCGGCCAATTTGCATCGGATCTCGCCAGAGACAAT
>CAZZPH010000200.1:279-5294 GCA_964655725.1 uncultured Hyphomicrobium sp. | reverse complement strand
ATCAGAAGTGGGCGAGAACCGCCAGCATCAGAAGGGCCACGATGTTGGTGATCTTGATGAGCGGGTTCACCGCGGGGCCGGCCGTATCCTTGTAGGGATCGCCGACGGTGTCACCGGTCACCGAGGCCTTGTGAGCCTCCGAGCCCTTGACGTGCTTCACGCCGTCCTTGTCGATGAAGCCATCCTCGAAGCTCTTCTTGGCATTGTCCCAGGCGCCGCCGCCCGAGGTCATCGAGATGGCAACGAACAGGCCTGTGACGATCACGCCGAGCAGCATGGCACCGACCGCTGAGAACGCCGCGCCTTTGCCACCGATCGCGCTGATGACAATGAACAGCACGATGGGCGAAAGAACCGGCAGAAGCGAGGGTACGATCATTTCCTTGATCGCGGCCCGTGTCAGGAGATCGACTGCACGCGCATAGTCGGGCTTGTCGGTCCCCTTCATGATGCCGGGGTTGGCCTTGAACTGGCGCCGGACTTCCTCGACGATCGCACCACCTGCGCGACCGACAGCGGTCATCGCCATGCCACCGAACAGGAACGGGATCAGGCCACCGAGCAGCAGACCAGCCACGACGTAGGGATTGTCGAGGCCGAAGTTCGCCGTCACGCCCTTGAAGAACTGGTAGGACGTAGAGCCTTCACGGTTGGCTTCGGTGATGAAGTGCTGCAAGTCGTAGTTGAAAGCCGCAAACAGGACGAGCGCGCCCAGACCCGCCGAGCCGATCGCGTAGCCCTTGGTGACGGCCTTCGTCGTGTTGCCAACGGCATCCAGGGCGTCGGTGGACTTGCGAACTTCCTTGGGCAGTCCCGCCATCTCAGCGATGCCACCTGCGTTGTCCGTGACCGGGCCGAAAGCGTCGAGAGCCACGACCACACCGGCCAGGCCGAGCATCGTCGTTGTCGCGATCGCCGTACCGAACAGGCCGGCCAGGTTGAACGTGATCAAGATGCCCGCGACAATAACGAGCGCCGGCAACGCACAAGCCTCCAGCGAGATCGCAAGACCCTGGATGACGTTCGTGCCATGGCCCGTGACGGAGGCCTGACTGATCGAGCGCACAGGGCGGTAGCCGATACCGGTGTAGTACTCGGTGATCCAGATGATGAGACCTGTCACGCCGAGGCCGACGAGGCCGCAGATGAAGAGGTTCTGCCCCGTAATCTCATGGCCGAACGCGGTTCCAACCGGGCCCATTCCACCCAGCACCCACTGCGTCGCGATCCACAGGCCCGCGATCGAGAGAACCGCGGTGGCGATGAAGCCCTTGTAGAGAGCGCCCATGATCGAACCATTGGCGCCGAGTTTGACGAAGAACGTGCCGATGATGGACGTGACGATGCACGCTGCTCCGATGGCGAGCGGATACATCATCAGGGCTTCCAGGCCGCCCTGGCCGGCAAACAAGATCGCCGCCAGAACCATGGTGGCAACGACGGTCACCGCATAGGTCTCAAAGAGGTCGGCCGCCATGCCGGCGCAGTCACCCACGTTGTCGCCAACGTTGTCGGCAATCGTTGCAGGGTTGCGCGGATCGTCCTCGGGAATGCCGGCTTCCACCTTGCCCACCAGATCGCCGCCGACATCCGCACCCTTGGTGAAGATGCCGCCGCCCAGTCGTGCGAAGATGGAGATGAGTGAAGCGCCAAAGCCCAGAGCCACCAGCGCGTCGATGACCGTGCGGTCGGACACAGCGTAGCCCAGTGGCCCGATCAGAATGAAGTAGTAGACCGCCACGGACAACAGAGCGAGACCGGCGACCAGCATGCCGGTGACCGCACCCGCCTTGAAGGCGATATCGAGGCCGCTGGCCAGCGAAACCGTCGCAGCCTGTGCGGTGCGCACGTTCGCGCGAACCGAGACGTTCATGCCGATATAGCCGGCCAGACCCGATAGCACAGCACCGATGAGGAACCCGAAAGCGACCGCAGGTCCAAGCAGCGCCCAGGCGAGCGCGAAGATCGCCACACCCACAATCCCGATGGTCCGATACTGGCGATCGAGGTAAGCCTGAGCGCCTTCACGGATGGCTTCGGCAATTTCCTGCATTCGGGCGTTGCCCGGGTCGGCGGCCATCACCGAACGAATGGTGTAGATGGCGTAGAGGATGGCCAACGCCCCGCAGGCGATGATCCACCAAAGCATGTCCGTCATTTATGTATCTCCCCAATAACCCGTGCCACCGGTGCGCGGTAGCCTCCGGGACGCCGCGTGGCGCGTTGTGGCGCACGTGACGTCCGGCGCAGTCCGTCTCCCGCCGTCGAGTCGCGGCGGGACCATGCCAAATGTGTTGTCGCGTTGCAACCAAAGGGCCTCGACGGCACACGTGGGACGAATTGTCCCCTCGAACAGGCCGAGCACGACCGTCATCCCAGCGCAAAAAGGCGAAATTCATCGCACTTTCATGCCGTTAAGTCGCCTTTAGCCTCGTCTTTCCAGTCTTGCCAAGCCCTATCATGATCGAAAGTAGGAGACGTCGGCGGGCCGCAGACCTACTCTTTCGCACTGATGCGCGGCTGTGGATCATCGGCATTGCAGGCCGGATCAAAGCGATCGAGAGCCGTCTGGCGCAACCGATGGTACTCCGCAGAACTCATGTGGCCCTTGCCACGGCGATGAAAGTAGATCCGGCTCGCAAGCCAGCGCATGGGCGGGGTTGCGAGGGCAAGATCGATCAGGGTGTTGGGCGGAGCCAGATCGAGGACCGCGCGCAAGGCGTGCTTGACGCCGAACGACGGCCGATCGCGGGCCAAGACCTGCTCGGGTGAGGGTCCCAAGTTGATCAGATGATCGGCAACGGCATGAGCGGCGCGGCGACCATAGCGGAAAGCGAGGTGAATACCCCCGGCGGTAGCAGGAGAGACCATACCCGCCGCATCGCCGATCAGCATGACCCCCGGCGCCGCCCACGGCGTGACAAGTCCCCCGCAGGGAATGCGTCCGGCGCGACGCTCGACGATCTGAGCCCGCGCGAAGGGGAAGATGCCCGACGTCTTGTCTCGGAACGCCTGCAGATCAGCGCTCCGGCCTTCAGTGACGGCAAGCCCGACCTGAGTGACCTTGGGTCCAGGCGCCACCCAGGCGAGATACCCCGGCGCGATGCGGGAATCGAGGAAACAATGAAGCAGCCCCCGCGCTTCCGTTTCAAGCCCTTCATACTCAGCTTCCAAGCCTACGAGAAAGCGCGTATTGCGGCCGAGCGCGAAGGTGCGCGCGACCTGCGAACGCGCGCCATCGGCACCAAGAATATAGCGGGCGGAAATCTGCGGCGCGGCGACGGTGAACCCGCCGGGCGTCCGCTCGGCGCCTTCAAAGCGGCAACCCAGATAGAGGTCTGCCCCAGCACGGCGCGCTTCATCGGCCAGCCAGCACATGAGATTTGGCGTGTCCGTGGTAAGAAAATAATAGCCGGGTGCGAAGAGGTCGACAGAGCGCAGCGACGGCCCGTAGAGCCGGACACCGTGCACACGGCGCGTCAGCCAATGGGGCAGGTCAATCTCCTCGGCTGCTTCCTTGACGAGAATTCCTGTTGTGGCCACGCGCGAACCAGGCTCGCTCTTGGCTTCGACGACAGCCACCTTGAGCCCGCGCATCGCGGCGGTGCGTGCCGCAACGAGGCCTGCAAACGACGCTCCCACCACGAGAAGGTCGTAGGCGCAGTCCTGCGCCGCTGCGGTCTTGCTCATGACATCGGTCTCCTCATGCAACCAGCCATTGCTGGGCCTGCCGAATCAGAACGGTCCGTCCACTCCATAGCGTGTAACAAGATCAAGCATCGAACCGAATTGTGTCGGAAAGCCGGGGAGTGACGGGGAGTGACGTGATGGTGGACATGCCGAACCGCAGCCCGGATGGCGCTTGAATGGCGTGGCGCGAACACCTAGCTTTCCATTCAGCGATAGAATTCAATCGCCCGTGTGCCAGGCCGGCACCAACAGGCTTCGAGGAGCGGCGGATGAAAAGACTAGCAGCGGCAGTGATGACGGGGGCGCTCCTCATGGGTGCGGGCTCGTCGAGCGCCATGGCCGATCCACTCGCCGGGACCTGGAGCGGCGGGGGCTATGTGCAGCCCAAGAACGGTCAGCGCGAAAAGGTGAGCTGCCGGGTCACCTACAAAAAAGAGGGCGCCAAGGTTTACGGTGTGCGGGCCACCTGTGCCTCCACCTCGGCGAAGATCCAGCAGACCGGCGAGGTCCTGCATGTGTCCGGCAGCCGCTACGTCGGCGACTTCTACAATCCGCAATTCGATGTTTCGGGGCGCGTGCGTGTGGTCGTCAGTGGCTCGAGCCAGACAGTCACGTTCTCCGGCGCCAGCGGCAGTGGCTCGATGACGCTCCGGCGCGGCTAGGCCACAGGTAACGCTGCCTGGTCGCTTTCTCATTCGGCTCGCGCCACCGCCTCACGTTTACCCTCTGCCCCAAAGGGAGCGGGAGACACGTACGCCGCGCGCCCCAGGTGGCGAACGGAGTGAAACACCCGCGCCCACCCCTCTTGCCCGGCCCGGTGAACTCGTGCCACACGAGGCGACATGAACTCCAATACCCCCCCAACCCCCACTGCACCGCTGAATTGGCCAGATCTCGCAGGACGCCTCATCGTCGATGCGGCGGGACGGCGCCATGTCCTGCCCGTGCGCGTCTACTTTGAGGACACGGACGCGGGCGGGGTCGCCTATCATGCCTCTTTCATCCGCTGGTGCGAACGCGGGCGCACCGACTTCCTGCGCCATCTGGGCACTGATGCGCGGCGACTCATCGATGGTTCTGACAACCACGAGCCCGCAGCTTTCGTCGTGCGCCGCATGAATTGCGACTTCCTGCGGCCCGCGCGCATGGACGACGTTCTGGAAGTGGAAACCCGCGTCAAGGAACTGGGTGGGGCGAGCGTCACGCTTCTGCAGACCATCACGGGCCAGGCACGCACCGTATTCGAGGCCGCCGTGACCGTCGTGCTCGTCTCAGTCTCTGGCAAGCCCTTGCGCCTGACGAGCGCCATCCGCACGGGTTTTGGA
>CAZZPH010000200.1:0-269 GCA_964655725.1 uncultured Hyphomicrobium sp. | reverse complement strand
AGGCTCAGAAATCTGACACTGCACCCCTAGCGCCGAGGGCCTGGCGCCCAAGCCTGCCGGATGCCACTTGGCGCATCGCGCGAAACCGCGTACCCGGAAGGGAACGAGGCCCGAGCGAGCCAGGAAAGCCATGCCGTGACGATAGCCCCTTATCCCCAGTCCGCGACCCCCTTCCGCCACGACATTAGCGGCCTGATGCAAGCAGCGGCCGGCGCACAAGGGCTCACCGAGAACATCCTTGCAGCGTATCTGGAACGATGCACTCCCAT
>CAZZPH010000199.1:0-5309 GCA_964655725.1 uncultured Hyphomicrobium sp. | reverse complement strand
CCAGCGCCGAGCAGGGCTATGCGTTCGCCCGCGTCCGCCCGCGGGCGACGCCGGATGTCACGACGCGCACGATTGCGGTCGTTTATGCCATCGACGAGGGACCGCGGGTCTACATCGAGCGCATCAACGTTATCGGCAACGAGCGAACGAAGGATTACGTGATCCGCCGCGAGTTCCGCCTCGCGGAAGGCGATGCCTTCAATCCGCTGCTGGTCGATCGGGCCAAGAAGCGCCTGCAGGGCCTGGGCATCTTCGCCAACGTCGATGTGAAGCGCCGTCCCGGTTCGGCTCAGGATCGCGTGGTGCTTGATGTCGAAGTCAAGGAACAGTCGACGGGTGAACTGTCCTTCGGCGCGGGCTACTCGACCAACGAAGGCATCATTGGTGACGTGTCGATCACTGAGCGCAACTTCATGGGCAATGGACAGTTCCTGCGCTTGAAGCTGGCCGGTTCGATCGAGCGGCTGCAGGTGGACCTGTCGTTCACTGAGCCTCGCTTCCTGGATTACAACCTCGCGGCCGGTTTTGATCTCTTCCATAAGGAGATCGACCAAGGCTCCGACTCCGGCTTCTCCAGCCGTAAGTCAGGCGGAACCCTTCGCCTCGGCTTCCCGCTGTCCGAAAACCTCTGGATGCAGACGGGCTACACGCTGACGCGGGACGAGATTTTCGACGTGCGCGACGGGGCTTCGCTAGCTGTGAAGGATGCCTGCGGCGATGCCAATATTGCCGATCCGAGAAATACAGACGGGGATCGCACAACGAACGCGCCGGCAGACTGCCAGGATGAAACCTTCTGGACATCGGCGCTCGGCACAACTCTGACTTATGACAAGCGTAATCATCCGCGCAACCCGACATCGGGCTATTACCTGCAGCTTTCGACCGACTTCGCGGGCCTGGGCGGCGACGTTCAGTATGTGCGCGTGCAGGGTGAGGGCCGCGCTTACTACCCGATTTCGGAGAAGATCACTTTGGTTGGCCGTGTCATCGGCGGTCACATCGAGGGCTGGGGCGGGGATGACGTTCGCCTGCTCGATCTCTACTTCCGCGGTGGTGAGACGGTGCGTGGGTTCGATCGTGCGGGCTATGGACCGCGCGACCTTGGGACACGCGATGCGCTCGGTGGTCAGTCGTTCTGGGCCGCAACAGCCGAGGTTCGCTTCCCCATCCCGTTCATTCCGGATGAATTGGGCATCAGTGGCGCTGCCTTTGCCGACGCCGGTTCACTGTTTGGGGCTAGCGAACGAGTGGTCGATATTCTGGGTGCGAACCTCGCCGATGACTCGACGGTGCGCGCGGCAGTTGGCGCGAGCATCATGTGGAACTCGCCGGTTGGCCCGTTGCGGGTCGATTACGCCGAGCCCCTCTCCAGCGAGAATTACGATCGCGAGCAGAAGATCCGCTTCGGCGCATCCACCAAGTTCTGATCTGATAACCTGACATTCGTCGCGGCGGCGCTTTCATCGGCGCCGCTGTGGCTTTATAGGGGCGGTGTAGGGCTGCTGTGCGCACCTCTGCCCGGCTCCACCAGCGCTTTTCACGAGGACCAGAGCCTGATGCTCCATCCCGGGTTCTTCATCAATGCCGGTCCGTTTCTTCTGACGGAGGTTGCAAAGGACCTCGGTGCGGAAATTGCCACGCCATGCGCCGCAGATGCTGTCATCGCCAATGTCCGCACGCTCGCTGATGCGGGGCCTTCCGACATTTCATTCCTGGACAACCGGAAGTATCTGCCGCAGGTGGAGGCCTCACGCGCCGGCTACATCCTTGTCCTGCCGCAATTCAGCGACCGGCTTTCGACCAAGTCTGTCGCGCTGACGTGCCCGTCTCCCTATCGTGCGTTCGCCCTCGCGTTGCAGAAGTTCTACCCAGACGCCATGCACCCCAAGGCCGCGACCGGGACGAGCGGCAAGGTCATCGATCCGTCCGCCATGATCGAGGAGGGGGCGATCATCGAAGCTGGCGCCGTGATCGGGCCTGAGGCCATGATCGGGCGGGGAACACGCATTGCCGCTGGCGCCGTGGTGGGCTACCGGGTCGCCGTCGGGCGGGGCTGCTACATCGGGCCTCAGGTGACGCTGACGCATGCACTCGTCGGCGATCGTGTGATCCTGCATGCCGGTGTCCGCATTGGTCAGGATGGTTTTGGCTTTTCAATGGGCCGCGATGGGCACGTTAAGGTGCCGCAGATCGGCCGCGTGATCATTCAGGACGATGTCGAGATCGGTGCCAACAGTGCCGTCGACCGGGGTGCACTTAAGGATACGATCATCGGACAAGGTACGAAAATTGATAATTTGGTCCAGATCGGGCACAACGTCGTCATTGGACGTCACTGCGTCATTGTCGCGCAAACCGGAATCTCCGGGTCCACTGAGCTTGGCGATTTCGTGGTGATGGGCGGACAATCCGGCACTGTGGGACATATCCGGGTTGGACCCCGTGCGCAGATTGCCGGGGCCTCGCATGTGAAGGACGATGTTCCGGCAGGCGCGATCGTCGGCGGCACGCCCGCCCGGCCGTTCAAGGAGTGGGCGCGCGAGGTGGCCGCGGTGCGGCGTCTGGCAAGCCAACGGATCAAGGCGGACGATGGGAATGGGACTGACGGAGGGGTCTGAGACGTGCTGAACGCGCACGATCTTGGACAGATGGCCTGAAACATGCGATCGGGATCGATGGCCCCGTTGCATGTTTCAGTTGACGGCGGCGAGGGGACGCCTCCACGGAGCTAAAGGAACGATGGACGACAACACGCAACGCAAAGCGCTGGGAACGGCAGACATCGCGCGGGTCATGAAACTCCTGCCGCACCGCTATCCGTTTCTGCTCCTGGATCGCATCTATGACATGAATGGCGACGAGAGCTGTGTAGGTCTCAAAAACGTGACGATCAATGAGCCGTTCTTTCAGGGTCATTTTCCGCAGTATCCCGTGATGCCCGGCGTTCTGATCATCGAGGGGCTGGCGCAGACGGCCGGCGCGTTGTGCGTCTCCAGTCTCGGGGAAGACTACAAGGCCGAACTCGTCTATTTCATGGGGATCGATAAGGCGAAGTTCCGCAAACCCGTGCTTCCCGGCGATCAATTGCACTATCATGTGCGCAAGATCCGCAATCGGGGGCGCGTGTGGCGCTTCTACGGGGAGGCGCGCGTGGACGGGGCGATCGTGGCGGAAGCAGAGATCAGCGCCATGCTGGCGGATACGGCCGAGGCCCGGGCGTTCGCGGCAACGAAACCGCATGGCTAGCCAGCGCATTCACCCCAGTGCCGTGGTGGAGGATGGCGCCGTCCTGGGGGAGGGCGTCGTCATCGGACCGTTCTCGATGGTGGGTCCGAATACCGTGCTGGGCGATGGCGTGGAACTCGTCAGTCACGCGGTGGTGGCGGGCCATACGACAATCGGCCCGCGCACGCGCATTTTCCCCTTCGCCTCCATCGGTCATCAGCCGCAGGATCTGAAGTACAGCGGCGAGCCGTCCACGCTGACGATCGGCGCAGACTGCATCATCCGCGAAGGCGTGACGATGAACCCGGGCACCTCCGGGGGCGGCATGTCGACGACGGTCGGCGACCGGTGCGCCTTTCTGGCCAATTCCCACGTCGGCCATGACAGCCACGTCGGCAATAACGTCATCTTCTCCAACAATGTCATGCTGGCAGGACATTGTACCGTCGGCGACTTCGCCATCATCGGCGGTGGAGCGGCCGTCATCCAGTTTGCAAGGGTCGGCGCACATTCTTTCGTCGGTGGCATGTCGGGTCTGGAACACGATCTCATTCCCTACGGCATGGCTCTGGGTAACCGCGCGTATCTGTCGGGGCTCAACATCATCGGTCTGCAACGGCGAGGGTTCTCCCGCACCGAGATCCATGATCTGAGGCGCGCCTACCGGCTGATGTTCGCACAGGAGGGCACACTCCTGGAGCGCGTCGAGGATGTGGCGAGCGAATTCAAGGACCATCCGATCGTCATCGAGATCGTGGAATTCATTCGCACCGGAGGAAAGCGCTCCTTGTGTACGCCGGCTGGAACGCCTGAGGCCTGAGGCGGATTTGATATGGACCCTGGAGATGGAGCCGTCGTCGGCATTCTTGCAGGCGGAGGGTCCCTGCCGCGCGAGATCGCGGACGCGGCGGTCGCCGCGGGCCATCGGGTTGCCGTGGTGGGCCTGGAAGGTGAAGCTGATGCGCAGGATTTCGCCCCTCTGCCGGTGACGTTGGTGAACTGGGGGCAGATCGGCCGTCTGGTCAGCACCTTTCGCAACGCGGGCGCCTCCGACCTGGTGATCGTCGGAAGCGTGACCCGGCCTGATCTGACGCGCCTTCGGACCGATCTCGGGTTTTGGCGCAGCTTACCGTCCATTGCGCGGATTGTGACGACCGGCGGTGACGACGGCGTCCTGCGGCGCGTAATCAGATTTTTCGAACACCAAGGCTTCCGTGTCGTGGCACCCGCCGAGATCGCCCCTGGACTGGTGATCGGAAGCGGAGCGCTGGGCGCGCATGGGCTGCCGGATCGTCTGGCCGCCGATGTGTCGCTCGGCTTTGCGACCGTGGCGCGTTTGGCGGCGTTCGATATCGGTCAGGCGGTGGTGGTGCGCGCGGGTAACGTGATTGCCATCGAAGCCGTGGAAGGCACCGATGCCATGCTTGCCCGCATCGCAGGCAAGGGGCGGGGCATTGGCGGCGTTCTCGTCAAACGGCCCAAGCCCGGGCAGGAATTGCGCATCGACATGCCGGCGGTTGGGCCGGCGACGGTGGCGCGCTGCGTTTCGGCGGGGCTTGAGGGGATCGTGGTCGAGGCGGGAGCCACCCTTGCGGCGGAGCGCGCCCAGTTGATTGCGGCGGCGGATGCGGCCGGAGTGTTTGTCGCGGGAGTGTCTGCGCCGGGGGGCCCATCCGCGCCGCGCTACACGTCGGGACGTGACGAGGACTTTGCCCTGGCGGCATTGCAGGCGGTTCGGGATGCCGCAGGGGGTTCCGGCGTCGTCGTGGTGCGGCGGCACGTTCTTGCAGTGGAGAGTGGCGAGGGCTTGATGGCGCTGGTTCAGCGTGCGGCCGGGCTTCGTCAATGGGGTGGTTCGATGAAGCGGCGGCGGGGCGTGCTGGCGATTGCCTCGCCTGATGACGCCACGCCGGATCTTATCGCCGCGACCGCCGCGGCAGGTCTGTCGGCATTGGTGTTGCCTCCTGGAACGCCGCGCATGGTCCAAGATCTGTTGATGCGACATGGGCGCCGGCATCATGTGGCTCTCGTCATTCCGCGAAAGGTGGCCTGATGCGCGATGCGTCTTCGACACCCTCGCG
>CAZZPH010000198.1:0-5309 GCA_964655725.1 uncultured Hyphomicrobium sp. | reverse complement strand
GCTTGCGAACGACGGGATCGTACTTCTTGAAGACGATCTTCTCGGTCGAAGTCCGGGGGTTCTTCTTGGTAACGTAGAAGAATCCGGTTCCAGCAGTCGACAGCAACTTGATCTTTTGGGTGACGGGCTTAGCCATGGGAACCTGACAAACAATCGTAAAGCCTGGGGGATGAAGCGCGGACCATACGCCCGGATTTGCTGATGTCAAGCTCAAGGCGCAAATAGAGGCAATCCGGCGCGGGCTGGTGTCAATCGGGCGCGGTCAGCCCTGATGATCCCATTGCCCTTTCAGCGCGTCGGCCTCGTCCTGTTCGCCGCCGAACCCGTGCATGCGTAAAGCCCACTGCAACCCCACCAGCGCCCCCTTGACGCGCGGCAGCAGCACGAGGCTGAGCCACACCGTGGCGGGAAGCCAAATCAACAGATGCACCCACGTTTCGGGTGCGGCGGCCTTCTCAAGAAGCAGGACGCCGCCAATGACGACGTGCCCGACGATGAGCATCGTGAAGTAAGGCGGGGCGTCGTCAGCGCGTTGATGATGAAGCTCTTCCCCGCACGAGGGACACGCATCGGCCACTTTGAGATAGCTGCCATAGATCCGGCCGGTCCCGCAGGCTGGGCACCGGCAGCGCCAGCCACGACGCAGAGCTTCGCCCCAATCGCGGGGGGCTTCGTCAGCGGAGGGTTGGTTGGTGTAGGTGGTAAGGTGGTCGGGCTGGTTCATAGCACCACTGGTGCTGCCGATTGCCCCTGGCGTCAAGGGCGCCCTGATGCGGCAACGATGCGATCAGCGGCGGCGCTGCCGCATGCGCGGGCGGCGTGAAGCCCCCGCAATAGGGCCTGGTCCGCCTCGGCGACCGTCCGAGAGCATTTCGAAGCGCAACGCGCCTGCGCTGGGGATCGCCTCGACGAGCCGAACCGTCACGTCGTCACCAAGCTGGAAGGTCTCGCCCGTCCGGCTGCCGACGAGGGCGTGTGCTTCCTCAACATGCTGGAAGAAATCCTGCCCCAGCGTCGAGACCGGCACGAACCCATCGGCTCCCATGTCCTTCAGCCTGACGAACAACCCCGAGCGCGTAACACCCGAGATGCGTCCCTCGAAGGATGCGCCGATACGCTCGGCCAGATGCAAGGCGATCAGGCGATCAATTGTTTCTCGCTCGGCCGCCATGGCGCGCCGTTCCGCCTCCGAGATCGACTGCGCGATTGGTGCAAGTCGTGCAATCTCCTCATCCGCCAGTGCTCCGTCGCCGAGCTTTAATGCGCGGATGAGTGCGCGGTGGACGACGAGATCGGCATAGCGCCGGATCGGCGAGGTGAAGTGAGCGTATCGCGCCAGATTAAGGCCGAAGTGGCCGATGTTGTCGGGATTGTACTCGGCTTGGGCCTGTGCCCGCAGCACGACCTCGTTGACAATGTCGGGAACGGGCAGGGCCTTTGCCGCATCGAGTACGCGATTGAAGGCTCCCGGCTTGAGCTGTCCGTGAGGCGGTATTTTGAGGTCCAGAGTTTCGAGAAAGTCGCGCAGGGATTTGAGTTTTTCTTTCGAGGGCTGGTCGTGGATGCGGTAGATGAGCGGCGTCTTGCGCGCCTCCAGGGCTTCGGCCGCTGCAACGTTGGCCTGGATCATCATTTCCTCGATGAGCCGATGGGCCTCCAGCCTTTCGGGAATAAAGACGCCGGCGATCCGTCCGTCCTCATCCAGGCGCAGTTTGCGTTCCGGCAAATCCAGATCGAGCGGCTGACGCTTCTCGCGTGCGCTCTTCATGGCAAGATAAGCGGCCCAAAGCGGTTTCAGCGCGCTGTCCATGACGGAGGCAGAGCGCTCGTTGGGAGCGCCGTCGAATGCAGCCTGGGCTTCCTGATACGAGAGCTTCACCGCCGATCGCATAAGTGCGCGCAGGAATGTGTGGGAGCGCTTTTCACCATGCTTGTCGATGACCATGCGCACGCAAAGACAGGGCCGATCCTCGCCTTCGCGCAGCGAGCACAGGTCGTTGGAGATGCGCTCGGGCAGCATGGGGACGACGCGATCGGGGAAGTAGACTGAATTCCCGCGGATCTGTGCTTCCCGGTCGAGCCGTGATCCCGGGCGGACGTAATGGGCGACATCCGCGATGGCGACGATGACGATGTGGCCGCCCGGGTTTGCAGGATCGCAGTCGGGCTCGGCGAAGACGGCATCGTCGTGATCGCGCGCATCGGCGGGATCGATTGTCAAGAGAGGCAGATGGCGCAGATCGGTGCGTCCAGCGGGTGAAAGTGGAGGCAGGGCCGTCGTTTCGGCGATCACGCTTTCGGGGAAGTCATCGCGCAACCCATGGGCGTGGACAGCGATAAGGGAAATGCGGCGCTGGTCTTCAGGGTTGCCGAGCGCTTCGAGGATGCGCGCGCGCGGCACGGCAAAGCGGCCCGTGCGCTGCAACTCGAAGCGGACAAGGTCACCGTCTGTTGCGCCGCCTTCGTCGCCCTTCTGTACCGGCCAGGATTTGAGTTCCTTGCGGTTGATCGGTTCGATCGTGCCGCCTCCGCGCGCGATTTTGCGGAATATGCCAAGTAGCCGGCGCTGGTCGCGCGGCAGCTTCTTGATGGGTTCCGCTTCATACTGGAATCCCGCGACGTCGGTTTCTTCCAGCCGCGTTACGCGCGCCAGAATGCGCTCGCCGACGCCGATCGTGCGATCCTCCTCGGGAAGGGTCTTGCGGGCTGAAGTGAGGATCAGGACACGTGGCCGCTCACCTTCACGCGTGTCCCAGGTGACGGGCTCACCGATCAGATCACCGTCGGTGTCGCGTCCGGTTATTTCCAGGACGGCGACGGGGGGCAGCGCCCCCAATTGGCGCAGCTCTTTGCGGTTACCCGCGAGCAGCCCTTCCTGTCCCATTTCGGCAAGCAATCGCTTGAGTGCGATCTTGTCTGCGCCCTTGATACCAAACGCCCGCGCGATCTCGCGCTTTCCGACCTTGCCGTCCGAGCCCTGCAGGAAGGCTATGACCTGCTCACGTGTCGGCATGCCATCGATGTCACCCGGCAGCGAGCCGGCGCGAGGCTTGCGCGGTGGTGATGATTTCGGTCCCGGGCGCTTGCGGCTCATCTGAGATCACCCCGGCCGGTACACGGCCTCATGCTCGGGCTTTCGCCTTAGGCTTGCGTGCCGGTGAGGCCTTGGCAGCCGGCGATGATTTGGCTTTAGCTTTGCCCGATGATTTGCCAGCGCCAGCCGATTTGGCGGGCTTGGCCTCCTTCGGGGCGGCCTTCTTGGCCGGCCTTCTGCCGCCGCCTTTGGCGCCACCCGTCTTGGCAATGCGCTCGGCGAGGAGCCTGATCGCTTCCTCGACTGTCAACGCCGAGTGGTCGGTTCCTTTGGGGACCGTGGCGTTGACCTTGTTGTGGCTGACATAGGGCCCATATTTGCCGTCCAGAACCTCGATCTTGCCGCCCTCGTCGGGGTGTTCGCCCAGGTCCTTCAGGATCTTCTTTTGCGCAGTGCCGCGTCCGAAGCGGCCGCCTTTGCCTGCGCGCTTATCGGCAAGCAGTGTGACGGCGCGGTTTACGCCAATGGTGAAAAGCTCCTCGGCGTTGTCGAGATTGGCATAGGTCCCGTCGTGCAGGATGAACGGCCCGAACCGTCCCAGCCCCGCGAGGATGGGTGTGCCTGTTTCCGGATGCAAACCGACTTCGCGCGGCAGTGACAAGAGCTGCAAGGCGCGCTCAAGATTGATGTTGGTGGGGTCGATCCCCTTCGGGATGGAACTGCGCTTGGGCTTTTCTTCCTTGGTGCCCTCGCCAAGCTGCAGGTAGGGCCCGAAACGTCCGCTCTTTACGACAATCGGCAAACCGGTTTCCGGGTCGAAACCGAGGTCTCGATCCTGTGCTCCCTCTTCGCCGCCGCTCGCGAGTTGGCGTGTGAAAGAGCATTCCGGGTAGTTGCCGCAGCCAATGAACGCGCCGTTCTTGCCCGAGATCTTGAGTGATAGACGCCCCGTGCCGCATTTCGGGCAGGCGCGCGGATCTGAGCCATCTTCCTTTTCAGGAAAGATGTGCGGACCCAGCATCTCATTCAGTGCTTCCAGTACGTCACCAACGCGCAGGTCCTTGATATCGTCAATGGCGGTCGTGAAGTCGCGCCAGAATTCGCGGAGCATTGCGCGCCAGTCGAGCTTGCTGTCGGAGATGAGATCGAGCTGCTCTTCCAGGCTTGCTGTGTAGTCGAACTCGACGTACTTGCCAAAGAAGCTCTCCAGGAACGCGATCACAAGCCGGCCCTTGTCCTCGGGCACGAGGCGCTTCTTGTCGATGCGCACGTAGCCGCGATCGACCAGCGTCGCCATGGTCGATGCGTAGGTCGAGGGCCGGCCGATCCCCAGTTCCTCCATCCGCTTGACGAGGGTAGCCTCAGAGAAGCGCGGCGGGGGCTGTGTGAAGTGCTGTTCGGCCTCGATCGCGTCGTCGGTGACGTTTTCTCCCTCGGTCAATTGAGGCAGACGCCGGTCGTCTTCGCTGTCGTCCTCTGCGTGGTCCTCTTTGCCTTTCTCGATGGTGCGCACGCGGTCGTCGCGGCCCTCCTGATAGACCTTGAGGAAACCCTCGAACAGCACCACAGAGCCTGTCGCGCGCAGGATGTAGGTCTTGCCGTCGCGGCCCTTGACCTCGATGTCGGCGCTGGTCTGCTCGAATTCCGCGGATGCCATCTGGCTCGCAACTGCGCGTCTCCAGATCAGCTCATAGAGTGCCGCCTGATCGCGCTCCAGAAACTTCGCAACGTCCTTGGGACGGCGCGCGGGATCGGTCGGGCGGATCGCCTCGTGGGCTTCCTGCGCGTTCTTGGCTTTGGTCTTGTATTCGCGCACGAAGGGGGCGACGAATTTCTGGCTGAACTCGCGTGCGATGAGGCCGCGAATGGAATTGATGGCGTCGGGTTCAATGGTGACGCCGTCGGTTCGCATATAAGTAATGAGGCCGGCGGTCTCGCCGCCGATGTCGACCCCTTCATAGAGTCGCTGCGCGATCTGCATCGTCTGTTTGGCCGAGAAGCCGAGCTTGCGCGACGCGTCCATCTGCAGTGTGGAGGTCATGAAAGGCGCATAGGGATTGCGCTTGACGGCCTTCTTCTCAAGGCGGGTGATTTTGAAGGCTCCCTTCTCGATCGCAGCCTTGATCGCGCTCGCGTGTGTCTCTTCCTTGATATCGAGCTTCTTGAGCGTCGTGCCATCGATCGCGGCAAGGCGGGCTGCGAACGTCTCGCCCTTTGCGGTGCGCAGCGTGGCTTCGATGGTCCAGTATTCATCGGTCTTGAAGGCCTCGATCTC
>CAZZPH010000197.1:0-5319 GCA_964655725.1 uncultured Hyphomicrobium sp. | reverse complement strand
CGAGATGGCGGCGCGCCGTGTCGAGTTGCTCGTCGGTCATATCGACGCCCACGACGTCCCCGTCAGGCCCGACGAGTTGCGCGAGCATGTAGGCATCGCGCCCAGACCCAGAACCGAGGTCGAGAACCCGGCGCCCCTTTAGCTCGGCCGGTGCGACGAGCCCGCAGCCATAGTACTTGGCAAGAACCTCATCGTGCAGATTGGAGGCCAAAGCGCGCAGCCGCGGCGGCATACTGTCGGCGGTACAGCATGCGGAGGTCTTGAGATCGGCTGAGGTTTTCAGAACCTTCCCATAATAGTCTTTGACGGTATCATGGTCCATTCAACCTCTCCTAGTTCCTGGAATGCGGTGGCCGGTTTACGTAGCGAAGCCGTCGCAGGTTTCAATCGTCTCGAGATGGATTCAGCGCAGCCTGAATTTCGTCAGACTGCCAATTCCCGAATGCCACAAAATGAGGATTGGAGAAGGGCAGACCATGTGAACTGACCTGCTTTCCGTAGGTCAGCGGCCGGCCATCGAGGGCGACGGCGATCCCCCCGGCCCCTCTGAGCACCGCATCTCCCGCAGCGATATCCCACTCCATCGTCGGACCGTGCCGGGGATAAATGTCGGCCTCCCCTGTGGCAAGGCGGCAGAGCTTGAGCGACGACCCGTAAGAGTGCCGGTGCGCGATGTCGAAGTGTTCCAGGAATTTCAGGGTTTCAGGCGCGGCATGAGATCGGCTCACCACGGCCACCAGCCTTGCTGGGCGCGGCCGCGCGGCGAGCGATTTGAACCCGTTGGGTCCGTCCTGTCCAACATCGAACGACCAGGCCTGGCCGTTGAGACCCACAAACCCCTGTCCCATGGCTGGCGCGACCACGACACCGGCTACAGGCCGACCATCGACAATGTACGCGATATTGACTGTAAACTCATCGCGGCCATCGATGAATTCGCGGGTCCCATCGAGGGGATCCACAAGGATGAAGTCGCGCCCGAGACTTTCAGGAAGGCGGCCGGACGCATAAGCCTCCTCTGCGACCACCGCCTTGCCAGGACAAATCCGGGCCAAACCTGCCAGAATAATGGCTTCCGCCTCAGTATCGGCGCGGGTCACGACGCTGCCGTCGGCTTTGGTGTCCCACGAGATGCTGTGCTCGCGGACCTCAATGATTTTCCGGCCAGCCTCAACCGCCAATGCGGTGAGCTCAGCCAGCGGAATCTCGGATAATTCGGCCATCTTCGTCACTCACTCACATCGCGCCGGAACCCACATCATCAACACTGTGCGCTCCAACGACACAATGGGCCGTGGACTAGCATACAGCCGCGAAACGTGCGAGATCGCGCGTCAGTCTCGCTGGATAGAATTCCAGCGGCTGAAGCGGCCATGAACGGACGGAACAGTGCATCCTGGCCCGGGTAACATTGAGGGAGCAACGGGGATGATCCAGGCTACAGAGATTGCGGACGTCCTGCTCATCCAGCCATCGATCCATCGCGATGATCGCGGCTTTTTCTCCGAGGTCTACAACCGCCAGCAGCTTGCAGCGGCCGGATTGGACGTCGAGTTCGTCCAGGATAACCATTCGCTTTCCCGGCTTGCGGGGGTCGTGCGTGGCCTGCATTTTCAGACCCCGCCGCGCGCCCAGGGCAAACTCGTGCGCGTAGTGGCGGGATCAATCCTCGATGTCGCGGTTGATATCCGTCACGGCTCGCCAACTTTCGGGCGCCATGTACGTGCCGTGCTGTCAGCTGAGAATTGGCGTCAGCTCTGGATACCGCCGGGATTCGCGCACGGCTTCTGCACCCTGGAGAACGATACCGAGGTCATCTACAAAGTGACGGAGACCTACGCGCCCGAATGTGATCGCGGCTTGAAGTGGGACGATCCGGCACTCGGCATCGATTGGCCTGTCGCAAGTAGTCGCGCCATCCTCTCGGACAAGGACCGAACACACCCACCATTGTCGGAAATTCCGGAGTTCTTCACTGTTTGAGCGCAGGCTTGGTTCCCCAGGCGTCATTCGCTTGCGCCGGTCTCCCATCCCTCTTTTCCGATCAGGGGAACGAAGCGGACATCTGTCAGGCTCTCCTTCCTGAACTCGTTCTCGCCACACCGGGTCACACGAACGAGCTCTTGCGCCCGCGGGTCCTCGCCCACCGGAACAACCATCCTTCCGCCAATGGAAAGCTGATACATGAGCGTTTGCGGCACGTCCGGCGCACCGGCCGAAACCAGAATGGCATCAAAGGGAGCCTCATCGGGCCAGCCTGCCGTGCCATCAGCATGACGGATCCGAACATTTTCAATGCCTGCACTTTCGAGATTCGAAATCGCCATCTGCGCGAGCTTACCAAGTCGCTCAATTGCATAGACGCGACGCGCGATACGCGACAGGACCGCCGACGCATATCCAGAACCTGCGCCAATCTCCAGAACCTTTTCGCCACCCTCGAGTTTGAGGGCTTCGACCATGTAGGCAACGATAAATGGCTGCGAGATGGTCTGACCCTCTCCTATGGGGATGGGCCGATCGTCGTAGGCTTCCTCCTGCCATGCCGCAGGCACGAACTGTTCACGCGGCACCTCGCGCATCGCCGCCAGAACCCGGGGATCCGTCACACCCCGAGCTGCGATCTGTTCTGCGACCATGTCGTTACGCAGTTTTTCGGTGCCAACCATGGGTGCACTCTGACGGCTGCGGGTTCAAACAACAACAACCGCCAGCCATTGGACAGCGTTCGGATCTGAGGTGGATTGTGAAAGGATGACGTGGCCTGTGTCTTGATTCAGATCACATTCGCCACTCCGCCATCACACCCCCCACCATCTGTCTTGCGCATAATCAGCCGGTATCGGGTCCATCGCCTCCAGCACGTTTGAGGCGGCCCGGATGGCATCAAGCGCTTCGTTGGCCATGAACAAGGCAGCGGCCCGCTGCGCCTCATCTGCCGTCCACTCCCGCCCCTCGACGACACCGGGAACACCAAGGCGGATCGCCTGCAGCCGCGTGGCCTCACGTCCGGCATTCGAGATGATGTGTTCCAGGTTCTTTTCGTCCCGCGCACCCACCATTGCCTGCATCCGGCGCGAGCACTCTGATCGCACGTCATCGACAGTCGGCGGAGGCGGCTGATACGGCGCGATCGGCACCCCCATCGACAAAATGAGCCGATAGTTTGTGTTGTAGTGATCCACCGGCACATGCGCCTCACGGCCGTTCATCTGGCATATGATCCAGCGGCCATTCTCATCCGAATACCGCGCGTCAGTGATCTCCATGATTACAGCTCCGCATCTGCATCAATGTAGCCTTCCCCCATCCCAATCGTCGTATTGAAACGGATCATGATGATATCGCCGACAGCCCACGATGAAGTTGTCTCAACCGTCGTCCAGGACATCATCTCATTGGTGACATAGGACATATCGATAGAGCCGGTGAGCGTCTTGTTGCCTCCCATATGGCCCTGAATATGCGAGAGATCAGATAGCGTCACCGTTGGCGTTGCACGCATCAGCACCGGGAAACGGTACAATGAGCCCCAGCACCTCGTCGTAGTGTAGGCCGCAAGGAACCCAATGACGTCAGTGTTAGAAACTCGTTTGTCGCGCCGGTAGAAATATCGCTGGCACAAATGCCGCTCATCGACGATCGGCCGCGCCTGCCAATCCGTCGCAGTGGCGCCCACCTCGACCTTCACCCGCGCAAACGTCACGCTGCCAGCCGCGGCGCGCTTGATTTTGAACGAGAGGTTACCCGTATCACCGGCCCCGAGCGTCAGCGTTACGGACTGCCGCCCGCTGCCCGCCGTGATCGTGCCCGCCTGAGAGCCAAAGGTAACGGTCAGATCCTGACTCGGCGCCTCCACCGAGACCGTCACCTGTTGCGAGGCAAAGCTCGCCAATCCGAACACGACGGGCTCGACAACCTGTTCCAGCTCACCCGAGGTCAACGTGACGGTGTAGCCGCTGACAGAAACGTTCGCCCCGCCCGTCGCGGCCTTCCAGCGATCAAACCCAAAGACACCCGCCGAAAGCGCGCCGCCTGCGAAGTAGCGCTGATTGACCTGGAAATCACCGTTGATCACGACATTGGGCGCAACACCACCACCACCACCAGGAACCAGCACAGTGTTGGGAAACGCCACCTGCCCCGTGTCACGATCAACAACCAGAGCTTCGTGCCACGTCGAACCGTCCGGGGAGACCTTCACATGCCAGTCGTCATCGCCCGTCAAGCCGAACTCAGCACGGCCGGAAAACCCGGTCTGAAACAGCACCGACGCCGTGTCACCAGACGCCGCCTTGTTGACCTTCAGCTGATGGCCGGCACCCTCATGATTGAACAGCGCCGCCGGCGACGACACAGAAAGCCGGTTCGTCGTGTCCGCCGTTGCGTTGACACCAACAAGCCCGCCCGTCGCAGGGTTGAGAGAGGGCCCACCACCGCCGCCACCGCCGCTCAAGGCAGTCCAAGTCGCGCCGTCCCAGACGACGGCGAGGTCCTCATCTGCAACCCAAGCGAACCAACCCTCGTTCGGAGAGTAGAACGCCCACGCGCCATCCTGATAGGCCGCAATCTTGTGACCGTGACCAGCCCAGGCCCCTGTTGGCGCTGCCGGAAGCAGATACCTGTCACCTTCCGCGGGAGTTGCCGGAGGTGCTGTGGCATCGCGATCAACGACAGCCAAATGGACGAGCGCGTCGAGTTTGCGCAAGGCTTCATTGTGCGTGACATGCTTCTGAGCCTGGGCAGCCAGGATATAGGGAAGCAACAGGTTCGCCGTCTCGTCCAAGGTCGCTCATCCTCACGCAATCCGTATCGGGATGCAGGATAGGCTGAGCTTCATGGCCCGGGGATAAGCAGCGACTGTTCGGTTGGCCCGCACTTCAGACCATCAACTTGCCCAGAAAAAAAGGCGGCCCGATGGGGCCGCCTTGATCCGCAACAAAACAACTTGTCCGCATCAGCCGCGGTCGCGACGAGGTCCGCGTTCACGGCCACCGCGTCCACCCTCACGATCACGGCGCGGCGGCCGCTCGGCACTGAAGACTTCCTCGGGCTCACCTGGCTCGCGAGGAATCTCCTGGCCTGAAGCCTGATCGACGATTTTCATCGACAAGCGCACCTTGCCACGATCATCGAAGCCCAGGAGCTTGACGAAGACCTCCTGACCTTCCTTGACGACTTCCGAGACGGTCTCAGGACGCCCTGGCGCGAGTTGTGAAATATGCACAAGTCCGTCCTTGGCGCCAAAGAAGTTCACGAACGCACCGAACTCCATGATCTTGACGACCTTACCCTTGTAGATCTGGCCGATCTCGGGCT
>CAZZPH010000196.1:0-5329 GCA_964655725.1 uncultured Hyphomicrobium sp. | reverse complement strand
TTTGTTGGTCAACGTGCCGGCGACGATCATCACGTCGGATTGGCGGGGCGAAGCACGCGGTGCGAACCCGAAGCGTTCCAGATCGTAGCGCGGCATCGAAGCCTGCATCATCTCCACCGCGCAGCAGGCCAGCCCGAAGGTCATCCACATCAGTGAACCGGTGCGTGCCCAGTTGATGAGATCATCGGTCGTGGTGACGAGGAAGCCCTTGTCGGCAAGCTCGTCGGAAATCATCGAGAAGGTCGGATCGCCGGGCTTGATAAGCCCCGCTCCACCGCCCTCGCGCGGCGTATCGCGCGTCAATTCGGGCGGAATGATCAATCCCATTCGAGCGCCCCTTTTTTCCACTCGTAGATGAAGCCGATCGTCAAAACGCCCAGAAAGATCATCATCGACCAGAACCCGAACACGCCGATCTCCTTGAACACCACCGCCCATGGGAACAGGAAGGCGATTTCAAGGTCGAAGATAATGAACAGAATGGCGACCAGATAGAAGCGCACATCGAACTTCATGCGCGCATCGTCGAAGGCGTTGAAGCCGCACTCGTAGGCTGAGACTTTCTCGGGGTCCGGATTGCGCACCGCCACCAGGAACGGTGCAATCATCAGGATGCCCATGAAGGCCAGGGACACGCCGAGAAATACTGCCAGGGGCAGATAGTCGGTGATGAGTTGCTCCAAGGCGACCTCTCGAGTGTCCAACGGCGGTGTTGGGGCTGGTGTGCGCCCACGCTCAGATCCCAGAATCCAGATCTCTCAACTCAGATCCGCGACCGGCCAGCTTCGCAGCGCAGCGCAGCATCGATGTCCGTTCTGTTAACCCAGCAGGCGGCACTCCGCAACCTGACCTGAAGGCGCAGTGTCGCGCGGGCCGACCCCTGTGTCATAACCCCGGCCATCCGGCCCGCGCACCTAGCCATGACAAGAGGAGCCGAGCCCATATCCAGGCCCGAAGGGCCTCAGGCGCCAAGGGCGCCCGGCGCGTGCGCCGCCCCTCGGAGCGGCCCGAGCGCAGCGAGAATCAGCCGCGTGAGAGAGAGAGACAAAGAAAGATAAAAGTGGCGCGAGAGACGGGACTTGAACCCGCGGCCTCCGCCGTGACAGGGCGGCGCTCTAACCAACTGAGCTACTCCCGCAATAACCGGAGCGCAGGAGGCAAACCACCCGCGCGCGTCACGAGGCATCGGATACGGTTTCGCAGGTCTCAAGTCAAGCGCAGTCGCAGCGCTCTCCCCGAAGGCAGCCGGCGCCTCATGGGGTGCCCCGCGCCAGGTTGGCGGCGTTTGCTCACCGTCGTTTAAGGGCTTGTCCCTAAACTGAGGGTTTGGTCAGGGGGAGTTGACCGCCGATGCGGGCGAGTTCGGGGTTGTATGTCAGCAGGCTCGACCATGTGCGCGCGCTCGCCGCACTGCTCGTCTACTGCTGGCATTTTGTGCACGTCCACGTGCCCTATACCCATGTGCCCGCCTTCCCGCTGTTTTCTCTCCTCGAGGAAGGGCACATCGGCGTCGGACTGTTCATGACGCTTTCGGGCTACCTGTTCGCCAAAATTCTCGACGGCCGCGACCTCAATCTCCCCCAGTTCTACCGCAACCGCCTGCTGCGCCTGCTGCCGCTCTTGTCACTGGCACTGGCCTACTGGGCGCTGCGGGGGCAGTTGACGCTTGAAGCATTCCTCGCCGGATTCATCCTGCCGGCGTGGAGCGGCGGGGCGTGGTCGGTCGCCGTGGAACTGCACTTCTATGCGCTGTTTCCCGCAATCCTGGTTGTGCAGCGCCGCCACCGCATCTGGCCGCTACTGGGGCTCCTTGCCGCGTCAATCCTTCTGCGCGCCGCCGTGTGGCAGGCGACGGGCAGTGTCCAGGTATTCAGCTACTGGACCATCGGCGGGGCGATCGACATGTTTCTCCTCGGCATGCTGTGGCATGAGTTGGCGAAGCGCGACATGATCCGCCGCTCAGCGGGTGCACTGTTCCTGGCGTCCAGCGGGGCGATCCTGGCGGGTGTCCAGCTATTTAATGCTGCGGGCGGGTTCTATGGGCTGGGAGGTTTTCCTTCACCCTCGCCGATCTGGATCCTCATCCCCACGCTCCAGGGCCTTGCGTTCGGCGCGCTGATCGTCAGCTACGAAAACCTGCAGATCAAAATCCCCCGCCTCATCGACCGGGCAATGGCAAAGACCGGAGAAGTCTCCTATTCGATCTACCTGATGCATTTCATCGTCTACCCGACGTTCGTGCGCTTGTGCCACGACGCGGGATTTGAGATGGCGGCCTTCGAGGTGTCCCTTGCCCTGGCGCTCGCAACGTTCCCGCTCATGGTGGCCATCAGCATCGTCACATACACGCTGATAGAGCGGCCCTTCCTGAAGCTGCGCGGCACCTACGGCCGCGAGGGGCGATCGGCCCCCGCAGAAGCGCCGGCACACATGGGCCGAGCCCTGTCACCCGACCCGGACCCTACACGCGCCGCATAAAATCACGCTTTCCGATGTCGAGGCCGTTGTGGCGCAGGATGCCGTAAGCGGTCGTGCAGTGGAAATAGAAGTTGGGAAGCGCGAAATGCAGCAGATAATCCTTGCCGGTGAAGGTCATGTCATTCGGCCCGACCTTGATCGTGAAGGAGCGTTCCTCTGAGCCGGTCATCTGCTCGGGCGCAACGCTCGCCACGAATTCGAGCGTCTTGGCAATGCGCGCTTTCAGATCCTCGAATGTCGTTTCTGTATCCGGGTGGCTCGGCACGTCGATATTCGCCAGCCGCGCCGTGCCCGCCTTGGCAAAATCACATGCGGCCTGAACCTGGCGGACGAAGCTGAACATGTCGGGATAGAGCCGCGCGTGAAGCAGCGTGGCCGGTTCGATCTTGCGCGCGCCGGAATAGGCGATGGCCTTGTCGATAATTCCATCGAGGGCGTGGAGATGCTTCTGGAAGGAAGGAACCGCGATCGCGTGCATCGAGACGGACATGTGTCACTCCGGTTGGCTGGGACGACCGCATACGTAAGCGGCATTCCAGACCGGAGCAAGACACTCAAGCCCGCCCATCGAACAGCGGGACTCATGGGCGAGGATGGTGGGCGGTGAGAGGGTCGAACTCCCGACATCTTCGGTGTAAACGAAGCGCTCTACCACTGAGCTAACCGCCCGCAACGTGAACTTCTAGGCCCGCCGGGCCCAGGCGGCAAGGCCGCCCGGCGTGAGCGCCGCCCCCGCGGAGCGCGCGATTGCGACAGCAATCGCATCGGCGCGTGAGCGCAATGACCTAGCGCTCTACCACTGAGCTAACCGCCCGCAACGTGAACTTCTAAGCCCGCCGGGCCCAGGCGGCAAGGCCGGTTCGCTCGCTCCCGCACCGGGAGCCAGCGAAGTGGCGCAGATACGACCTAGAACCTCACGGACACGCGCAGCGCAACGATACACCTAACGAGAACCGCAGGCTGCGAAGGCTGCCACGTCAATGCGCCGTTAGTTCAGTGCATCCTTCAGACCCTTGGCGGGGGTGAACTTCGCCACACGCGATGCGGCAATTTTGATCGTCTGCCCGGTCGCGGGATTGCGACCCTCACGCTCCTTGCGCTTGGCAACCTTGAACGTGCCGAAGTCCGGCAGGCGGACCTCCCCACCCCCCTGCAGTGTGCTGCGGATGTTGGTCAGAACAGAATCGACCACCGCCGTCGCCTTGTCCTTCGTCAACTCGCAATCACGTGCAACAGCATCAATCAAATCCTTCTTGCTCATGGCGTTCATCCTTCGGTTCGGGGGAAATCATCTGATATGCGCGGGCGCGGCGATAGCGCGTCAGCCAAGGCCGTCTGGAAGTGTGCGCGGGCGCTCAGCGCGGCAGAAAGCGCGGAATGTGGCACCCCGTCAAGCCAAAACGACGGCATTTTCCAGCTAGAAACGGCCTATTCCAACCCGCAGGCCAGCTCACAGGCCCGAACAAACGCGCGCCGGAACGGGATATCGAGCCGGCGTATCCAGTCCTAAGCAGCGCCCGCTGCGCATCACCGGATGCGTGACGCGCAGCGCCAGTGCTTTGTGCCCGCGTGCACAACTCGACGTGCCCACTCCTCAGTGTGCCGTCAGACGAGGCCCGCCCTTGCCGTCCTCGGTGCCCACAGCGGCCTCCTCAGCGACATCGTCCCAGGAGATGGCTTCGGGCAGGCGCACGAGTGCTGCCTTCAGCACGTCTTCCATCCGCGCCACAGGTACGAGAACGAGCTTCTCTTTCACTTCATCGGGGATCTCTGCCAAGTCTTTCACGTTCTCCTCGGGGATCACCACCGTTTTCAGTCCGCCGCGCAGAGCCGCCAGCAGCTTCTCCTTCAAACCACCGATGGGAAGGACACGGCCGCGCAGCGTGATCTCGCCCGTCATGGCCACATCCTTGCGAACGGGAATGCCGGTCAAGACCGATATGATCGCTGTCGCCATCGCCACGCCGGCCGACGGGCCATCCTTGGGTGTTGCGCCTTCAGGAACGTGGACGTGAATGTCCTTCTTCTCGAAAAGCGAGGGATGAATTCCAAACTCAACCGAGCGCGAGCGCACGTAGGCATTCGCGGCCTGGATACTCTCCTTCATCACGTCCCGCAGATTGCCGGTGACGGTCATTTTGCCTTTGCCCGGCATCATGACGCCTTCGATGGTGAGCAGCTCTCCACCCACTTCCGTCCAGGCCAGACCGGTGACGATGCCGATCTGATCCTCCAACTCAGCCTCGCCGAAGCGATGCTTGGGAACGCCCAGATAGTTCTGCACGTTCGCCGCTGTAACGGCGACGGTCTTGTGATCGCTCGTCAGGATCTCCTTGACCGCCTTGCGCGCAAGTTTGGCAATCTCGCGCTCCAGTGAGCGCACACCGGCTTCACGCGTGTAACGGCGGATGATCTCCAGGATCGCCGCGTCATCGATCGACCACTCGCCGGGCTCCAGGCCATGCGCACTCGACTGCTCGGGCAGCAGATGGCGCTTGGCAATCTGCACCTTCTCATCCTCGGTGTAACCGGCAAGCCTGATGATCTCCATGCGATCAAGCAGTGCCGGGGGGATGTTCAGCGTATTCGCCGTTGTCACGAACATCACGCTGGAGAGATCGTAGTCAACCTCCAGGTAATGATCGTTGAACGTCGAGTTCTGCTCGGGATCGAGAACTTCCAGCAGGGCTGCGGCCGGATCACCGCGGAAATCCTGCCCCATCTTATCGATCTCATCGAGCAGGAAGAGCGGGTTCACGCGCTTGGCCTTCTTCATCGACTGGATGACCTTGCCGGGCATCGAGCCAATGTAGGTGCGGCGGTGACCGCGGATCTCCGCCTCGTCGCGCAC